>NZ_BCQG01000131.1 GCF_001544315.1 Geobacillus jurassicus NBRC 107829 | reverse complement strand
CCGGCGACCGTAGTCTTTTGGGCCGGGAAGGGCGGTGTGATAGGCTGGACCGAGCCGGAAGGCGAGGGCTTCGGCGCTTGGTCTTACAGTGGCTGAGCCTTTCCGGCTGCCAGCCGACCATCACACCGCCCCGGGGACCCGGACCAAAAGGAAACGGAAGCGCCGGTGCGGCTGCACCTATCTGTCGCTTTTTGTCGAAAAATTAACCAATATTTAATGTCAGGCAAAAAATAAAACAATAAACATCATTATTGACCGCGGCGGTGCTTTGAGCAGCTCCTTGATTCTGCTTCGCACGGCCGCGGTCAGCGGAAGACTCTGGATCGCGAGCGGCTCCCTCGAACGGCCGAGCGCCGGGCTTCCCCAGGCTCCGGCCGGATGGCCAAAGGCCAGAAGGCGGTCAGCCGGGAAGACCGGCGCGGAAATGGAATCTTCGCGCGAACCACGAAACTTTTGTTTATTGGAAGAAAAGATGAAATAAACGTTTATTTATTGTTTTAATTATTTTAATGTATAATCCATTATTTTTAGTATCAATCATTTATTCGATGATTTATTGCTTCAAGAAGCGGTGCAATGCATTGGCTTCTTCGGCCACACTCCGCACGG
>NZ_BCQG01000130.1 GCF_001544315.1 Geobacillus jurassicus NBRC 107829 | reverse complement strand
CAAAACGAGCAGCGACAGCGCCACGTGCACCGCCAAGGCAAACAGCCGTTCCAAGCCGCCTAACACGTACATCGCAAACGGCGTGTGCAGCACTTGCTCCTTGATCAGCTCCGCCTGCCTGGGCGGAAGCGACGGGGCGATCGTTTTGTCGAATGATCCGGATTGAATCAGGCTGGCAAGCACGATGACGTTGACCGCGCCAACCACCCCGAGCAATACCGCTTCCGTCCCGCCGTGCCCAAGCCCGAATGATAAACCATCGCCATATCCGCGATGTTGCTTTAGCAGCCAACGGAACCCGACATAGCGGCCAATTTCTTCAAACACGCCGGCGGCAAGCGCGGCGTATAGGACAAAGAGCCAGACGCTGTCCGTGCCTTTCAACGCCGGGCGCCCCGGTTCAAGCACGGCGATGTGCAGCGCTTTTTCCAACACTTGTGAGAAAACGAGAAACACGGCCGCTCCTACGCCGAGCGCCTTCCATGAAAGCCACCCTTTTTTCCTCCCATACCATACAAGTCCAATAGGAACCAACAGCGAAATGAATAACTGCACCACTGCGCCCGCCATGCCCATGTTATATCCCCCTTCCACCTATTCATGAACGTTTGCGCTGCTCTTGCTGATAATAGAGAAATGATTGAACCATGACATATATGTTGCC
>NZ_BCQG01000129.1 GCF_001544315.1 Geobacillus jurassicus NBRC 107829 | reverse complement strand
GAAAAGCGGAGGCGAGTGAGTCGCCGCGACGGGCAAATGTTCTTCGCCTAGAGGGATGCCTACATCCCGAAGGCGAAGGTTATTTGCCCCGAGCGGCGGCGAGCCGAAGCTGGACAGGACGAAAAGCGGAAGCGCCGCGATCGGCTCTCGAAGCCAAATGTTCTTCCCCCGCAGGGGTGCTTGCACCCCGAGGGGGAAGGTTATTTGGCAGAAGAGAGCCAGGCGCTGGAGCTAGACATGGGTCGTTATTCAACGCACAACGCGCTTTCGTTTCGTTCAGTTTTGAAGGAATGAGAAATTCCTTCAACTGTCTTGCGCCTGCGTCTTCCAGCGGACTCAAGGAAGATGGGTTCCTCGGCGCAAAACTGCAAAGAAGCTGTTTCAACGTAGTTGCTTTGCGCCTGTGCCTGCGTCTGCGAGCAGGTTCAGAGAAGTGGGGTTCCTCGGCACAAAGCCGCAAGGAAGCCTAATCAAAAGAAGTTGCTTTGCGTCTTCTAGCAGATTCGAGGAAGTGGGATTCCTCGGCGCAAGACTGCAGAGAAGCAAATTCAAGAAGCAGTCTCGTTTGCGTCTGCGTCTACAAGTGGATTCGGAGAAGCCGAATTCCTCGACGCAAACCAGCGAAGAAGCGAATTCAAAGGAGCTACTTCGTTCCTTGAAAACTAGATAACCGG
>NZ_BCQG01000128.1 GCF_001544315.1 Geobacillus jurassicus NBRC 107829 | reverse complement strand
TCCTCTCCTGCACTCAAGTCCCCCAGTTTCCAATGACCCTCCACGGTTGAGCCGTGGGCTTTCACATCAGACTTAAGGAACCGCCTGCGCGCGCTTTACGCCCAATAATTCCGGACAACGCTCGCCCCCTACGTATTACCGCGGCTGCTGGCACGTAGTTAGCCGGGGCTTCCTCGTGAGGTACCGTCACCGCGCCGCCCTTCTTCGAACGACGCTCCTTCGTCCCTCACAACAGAGCTTTACGACCCGAAGGCCTTCTTCGCTCACGCGGCGTCGCTCCGTCAGGCTTTCGCCCATTGCGGAAGATTCCCTACTGCTGCCTCCCGTAGGAGTCTGGGCCGTGTCTCAGTCCCAGTGTGGCCGGTCACCCTCTCAGGCCGGCTACGCATCGTCGCCTTGGTGAGCCGTTACCTCACCAACTAGCTAATGCGCCGCGGGCCCATCCGCAAGTGGCAGCTTGCGCCGCCTTTCAACCAAAGACCATGCGGTCTTCGGTGTTATCCGGTATTAGCTCCGGTTTCCCGGAGTTATCCCGGTCTTGCGGGCAGGTTGCCCACGTGTTACTCACCCGTCCGCCGCTGACCGAACAAGAGCAAGCTCCCATTCAGTCCGCTCGACTTGCATGTATTAGGCACGCCGCCAGCGTTCGTCCTGAGCCAGGATCAAACTCTCCAAAGAAAGTTGATT
>NZ_BCQG01000127.1 GCF_001544315.1 Geobacillus jurassicus NBRC 107829 | reverse complement strand
AGAATCGTCTTCGCCGCAATCGGTTTCTCCCCTTGATGAGGAATCGAGTGCATTCGCCCGCCCACCTCATTCAAATACGCTTTTGGCTCCACCTGCCCATTCACCAACGGAGCGATCAGCCCGTACCGAAACAGAGCGATATCGTGTCTCATCGATTCATCCATCCGGATCTCCTCCTTGTCTCCCTGTGATTTTGGACCGTCCCGGTCCGTCTGATCCCTATCTTACGAAACCGCTCGCGATTCGTCGGGAGGAAGGGTTTGTGGAAACATCAACAACTTCCGTTTTTGGTGTTCAATAGAAAATCAGGAAGCGATTTGATCCGCAAACGGATGCCATCCCTCGTTTGTCCACAGGTCTTGGATGATCGAGCCAATTCCCCGTTCTCCCAAGGTCTGCATCCACCAGACCGCCCGTTCTGTTCTTGGTTTCCCCACAGGGCCTATGATCCCCCACCTCCTCGCTGCCACGTGATGCAAGCGGGAGAGATTCCGTAAAAATCGTCGGACATAAAACAAGACGACCTCCTTGGTTGGAAAGACGGCCTGTTTGGTCTTCGCTCCTCGTCTTGGTGTTTCGAGCCACTCTTTGACCACTTGCCAGATGACGGACCGTGTATATTGAACATACGGGAGGAGGAAAGAAGGCAGCACACTCACCGTTTTGCGGCATTCTCAGAAGCGTACCGTGCGATCCAAAGG
>NZ_BCQG01000126.1 GCF_001544315.1 Geobacillus jurassicus NBRC 107829 | reverse complement strand
AGCGGAGGCGCCGAGATCAGCTCTCGAAGCCAAATGTTCTTCACCCGCTGGGGTGCTTGCACCCCGAGGGGTGAAGGTGATTTGGCGGAGGAGAGCCAGGCGCCGAAGCTGGACAGAAGGAAGAAGCCGAGACGCTTTAGGTTAAGCTGGAAAGGGCGCACGGTGGATGCCTTGGCACTAGGAGCCGATGAAGGACGGGGCAAACGCCGAAACGCTTCGGGGAGCTGTAAGCAAGCGTGGATCCGGAGATGTCCGAATGGGGGAACCCACTGTCCGTAATGGGGCAGTATCCATGCCTGAATCCATAGGGCATGGAGGGCACACCCGGGGAACTGAAACATCTTAGTACCCGGAGGAGAAGAAAGCAAACGCGATTCCCTGAGTAGCGGCGAGCGAAACGGGAACAGCCCAAACCAAAAGGCTTGTCCTTTTGGGGTTGTAGGACCGCTCATGATGGGAGTGAGAAAGGAACGGGGTAGACGAACCGGTCTGGAACGGCCGGCCGGAGAAGGTGAGAGCCCTGTAGTCGAAACTTCGTTCCCTCCCGAGCGGATCCTGAGTACGGCGGGACACGGGGAATCCCGTCGGAAGCAGGGAGGACCATCTCCCAAGGCTAAATACTCCCTAGTGACCGATAGTGCACCAGTACCGTGAGGGAAAGGTGAAAAGCACCCCGGGAGGGGAGTGAAAGAGAACCTGAAACCGTGTGCCTACAAGTAGTCAGAGCCCGTTG
>NZ_BCQG01000125.1 GCF_001544315.1 Geobacillus jurassicus NBRC 107829 | reverse complement strand
CTTTGGTCCAAGCAAAGAGCCTAAAATCGCTCCCACCCCGATGCTTGCCTCCAGAAAACCAAAGTGAGAAGGAGAGACATGAAAATGATGCAATAAAGCGCTGACAAGATTTGTATTCAAAATACCGATCACGAAGGATAATGGAATCATCATGAATAAGAAAAAACGCAAGATAGGTAACAGAAAAATGTCTCGGTATCCAGTCAAAGCATCCAGCCAATAACCGCTCTTTTTCTGCTTATGATGAAGGTATTCTTCAAACTTGATGCTCCAAATCAAAATGGCCGAAAGGAGAAATGTAGCGGCGTTAACCATAAAGTTGATATCGTATCGTTCACTTAAAAGAAAAAGTCCCCCAATGGCCGGTGCAATTATTTGCATAGCCGATGCTGTTCCATTTGATAGCGCAATCGCCTCTGGAATTCGTTCCTTTGGGATAATGGACGGAACGATGGAAGATTGGGCAGGTACAAATAGCGCTGTCCCGATCCCATGCAATCCCAACAAAACGAGCAAGATGATGGGGGATTGTGCAAAGGCAGCCATGCAAAGAACGATGATCATTCGATACAGGTCAGCGAACACCATCAGCCGCCGCTTGGAAAATCGATCAACAAGAGGACCGAATACTAAGCTCAAGACAGCAGTTGGGAGCAATTGGACGAATATAACCATTCCGATGAGCAAAGAATGGCTGGATGATTTTCCGATGAGGTAAATGAGCGCCACCCTTGTTATGCCGTCG
>NZ_BCQG01000124.1 GCF_001544315.1 Geobacillus jurassicus NBRC 107829 | reverse complement strand
TGAAAACATTGTCCTTCTTCTCGCAAAAAGTCCTTCACCATTCGAGCGTGATGAATCCGGGCATTGTCCAAGACGAGCGCAATGATCCGGTTGGGATGCCGCTCTTTAAGCAGGCGCAAGAAATCCAAGAATGTCGCGGCGTTGGCGGCTTCTGCTTGGTGAAGCACGATGTCCCCATCGTGGACGTTCACCGCGCCAAATACCGAAACATGGGCATGATGGCCGAATGTCGGCACACGTTTTTGACGACCGACCTCGGACCAAGTGGATCGCAAGACATGATAAGAGCGGATATGCGTTTCATCGATGTACAGAAGAACGGCATCTTCTGTCTCCTTGGTGATCAAGTTTTTTTTATCAAATCCATTTGCTTTTCAAATTGCTTTTGCTCATCCGGATTCCCTTTCGCCAGCGTGTACGCAGGGCGAGTCCATGACAGACCTTGACGGTGCAGGAGTTTTCGCAGCGCTTCACGGGAAAGGCAAACACCAAAGTGCTTTTCGACATAGGATTGCAGGAGTTTGGTGTTCCACGCCGAAGCGACGTCCCAGCCCAGTTCCGCGGGAGTGGCGGTCAACACAAGCTGTTTGATCTCTTCCTGCTGTTCTTCGGTGAGAAACGGCTCCCGTCCAGGGGCGAAATCCCGATGAAGCAAGAGCTCCAGACCGCCTTCGTTGAACAGCGACACATAATGGGAAACGGTTTGTCGGCACACGTTGACCATGGAGGCCGCCTCTTTGCCCAAATAACCTTCCATGACCAAGCGAACGGCCATCACCCGTTGG
>NZ_BCQG01000123.1 GCF_001544315.1 Geobacillus jurassicus NBRC 107829 | reverse complement strand
GGAAAAGCAACCGTGTAGAAATCTCCTTTCTTTTCTATTTTTAAGTTTTGATTATTAAAGCAACACCATAGTTTTCTAAACGTCTTTGCCTTCTGATTTTTCTTTTGGGACTTTACTTCTCGAATCGTCTGATTCACGATAGCAGAAGGAAACTTTTGTGACGAAAAGTCTTTGAATATCTTGCTCGTCGCTTTGTTTCATTCAGGATGATGCCATAGCCAATTCGCAAATTCTGTGTTCCATTCTGTCATTCGCTCGTACATTTCCTGCTTGGCTTTCGTTGGGTTGTGCAGTTCCAGCCTTAGTGTGATGGTCGGCATGGATTCACCCCCTTTTCTTTTGAGATTCCACATAGCGTTTTATTGTTTCACTTGATACATTCCCTGCTGTGCTAACGAAGAAAGAGCGTGTCCAAAGACTTGGCAAATGAGACAAGTGTTTAAATTCTTGTCTTAATCGTCTGGAAGTCACTCCTTTCACTCTTGCCATAATATCTGATGGAGAATCAGAAGGGAGACAATTCAAGAACAAATGGCAATGATCAGGCATCACTTCCATAGCAAGGATGACCCAATCATTCTCTTGGCAAATTTCTTCTACTAACTGCTTGAATCGCTCTTCCACTCTGCCTACTAACACTTTTCTTCGATAACGTGGACAGAAAACAAAATGATAGTTAATTAAAGATACAGTTGTTTTCGTTCTTCGATATTGTTGTTCCATATTATTAATTGTATCAGTTTAATGGTTATACTGCAACATCCAAATGGTTGCTCTAAGCAATCCCATTAAGGGATTGCCGAGCAATGCCGTCTTTCATTCCACGATTGAAACCGTGGGATGAAAGACGGCTTTTTCTGTAA
>NZ_BCQG01000122.1 GCF_001544315.1 Geobacillus jurassicus NBRC 107829 | reverse complement strand
AAAAGCGATGACGAGGATAAACAATACAAACTGCATCTCCCCGCGCCAAAACACGGTCAGCATCGACAAAATCCCCATCGCGATAAACACTTTGCCGCCGAAGCGGTGCGTTTTGTTCCAAACGGTCTCGCTTTCCAACGTCCACGGCGTGCGGATGCCGACGAAATAATTATGTTTGATTTTCGGCATGTAGTTTCCAAGCACAATAGTTCAAATGAGCCAAAACGGTGATGAGCGCTTTGCCGAATTTTTTCTGGCACTCAAAATAGTCGCCGTCATCGACAAGGCAGGCGATGATGTTTCGCATATCATAGACGCGGCTTCGTCTGTCCGGCAAAATCGAAAACACTTCCTCCACCATCCGGTATGGGTCATCGTCCGTCTTCCGCATTGGCGGCCGCTCGTTCGGGTTTTGCGGCATGTACGAGAAAAATCGTTTCAGCTGCCCGATGCATTCCTCCTCCGTCTCGCCATCGCCATCAATTTCTTGGAAGCAGCTTTCGCAATACTTTGCTTGACGGCGTTGCCGGCAATTCATCAATGAACTCGATATAACGCGGATACTTGAACGCCGTCTTTTTTCTTTTGGTCTATATAAGTTGCAATTTTGTTTTACATGGCATTGTTCGCTCTTCTTGTCACCGTGTCAGCTTGTCAGGTGATAAAGACGGGACATGGAGATCGGAAATTCTTTATTGCAACTTATATAGCAAAATGTTTTACACAAAATTTTATACATCATCCTGAGGGTTATTGACAAAATATTTTTTATCATTAAAATTTATTTTAATGAACAAAAAGGTGGCGGATCCATGTTCTCTCTATTATCTGATCATCGTCTATATTTACGCATGTGGCTGTCTCAAGTCATATCCTATTTAGG
>NZ_BCQG01000120.1 GCF_001544315.1 Geobacillus jurassicus NBRC 107829 | reverse complement strand
ATCGCATTTGGATTGTCCGGTATCGCTGCCGGGAATGCTTGAAGACGGTGAGTGTGCTGCCTTCCTTTCTCCTCCCGTATTTTCAGTATACGTTGTCCGCTATATGGCAAGTCGTGAAAGAGCAGTTGGGATTGACCGAGGGAACGAACCAAGATCCGTTCCTCCCGACAAAGGACGGCATCATCTTTTATGTCCGACGGTTCTGCCGAAACCTATCAAACCTCCACAGCTTTTTTGCGAGGCGGTGGAGGATCATAGGCCCTATCGTGAAAAAAGAAAAGGAACGGGCTTCTTGGTGGATCCGGACGTTGGAGGAACACGGTCTCTATTCGGTCATCAGAGACATGTGGGAGGACGGATTCCGACACCCTTTTGCGAATTAAATGGGGTCCTGATTTTACATACATATCCTAAATTGGAAATGATTTAGGTTCCCACAAACCTTTCCTATCGACGGAGAAAAAGCAATTCGGTACGATAAGGGCAGGAGGACCGGAACGGTCCTGATTCCAAGTGAGACAAGGAGGAGATTCGAATGGATGAGTCGATGAGACACGACATTGCCCTGTTTCGGTACGGGCTAATCGCTCCGTTGGTGAATGGGCAGGTGGAACCGAAGACGTATCTGAAAGAGGTGAGCGAGCGAGTGCACCATGTTCCCCACCAAGGCGACAAGCGAATCGCAGCCAAGACGATCCTCGATTGGTGCACCCGATACAAAAAAGGGGGCTTTGACGCCTTAAAGCCGAAGCGCCGTTCGGACCGCGGCCACTCAAGGCGTCTGTCGCCCGATGATGAGGATCATATTTTAGCCCTAAGAAAAGAACATCCCACCATGCCCGTGACGGTGTTCTACGAACACCTGATCGAGCAGGGGGAAATCCCAGAAAACCATACCTCTTACTTTACTATATACCGATTATTGAAAAAACACAACCTTGTCGGGAAAGAA
>NZ_BCQG01000119.1 GCF_001544315.1 Geobacillus jurassicus NBRC 107829 | reverse complement strand
TGCTGAATCAATGGCATGGTAACCTATCTTCTCACAATAAACTGATCGTATAATATACATTATATGACTAACAAATCTATCTTTTTTATGATATACTCGTCATATAATGTTATTTTTCGTATCAATTATTTTTGGAAAAAATCGTTTTTAACTCGCCGTATAAGTGAAAGGGTGGAAAAAGATGCTCAATGAGTATGTCACTTATCTTCAGGAAAAAGGAGCTTCCAGAAATACCATTATTTCCTATACGAACGATTTAAACATATTTTTTCATGATTTACATATCCGTCCAGATGATTATGTCACGCCGGCTGACATCCGCAAATGGATCCAGCAAATGCTGAATCCGGTGGAAGGGAAACCGTTGGCCATTTCCACGATCAATCGCCGCCTTAATTCGCTGCGAAGTTTTTATGCTTGGGCGGTCGAACATCATAAGCTCGAGCAGAATCCAATGAAAGACATCCAGGATTTAAAATCAGCTGATGAAGATAACGAAAAAATCATGTGGCTCACGGAAGAAGAATTCGAGGACTTGTTACAACGGATGCGGAAAAAGCCGGTACAAAGCCGAGGTGTCGATCCTGAAGAGAAATATCGCCGGGACCGCGCGGTGGTGTACTTGCTTACCTATGCAGGATTGCGGGTGGAAGAGTTATCCAATTTAAAATTAACGGACTTAGATTTAGAGATGAAACGAATTCGAATCGTGGGAAAAGGGATGAAGGTAAGAACAGTGCCGATCTCGAATATCTTGCTGGCAGAACTCGAGGATTGGCTTAAGTTTCGCGCGGAAATGGCGAAAAAGAAACCGCATGTGGCCGAATCGCCATACGTCTTTTACAGCCAGCGTTCTCCGAAGTTTTCGGTAAGGGGCATTCAGCGAATGATCGAAAGCTACAGCCTGCCGAATAAAAAATTAACTCCACATATGTTCCGCCATACGTTTTGTAAGTGGATGTTAAAGG
>NZ_BCQG01000118.1 GCF_001544315.1 Geobacillus jurassicus NBRC 107829 | reverse complement strand
TTGAACGCTCCCCCACCTATGCTCACGCTTAGAGGTGGGAGATTCTTGGGAACACCTGCCCCACGGCAGGCTGTCAACCAAGCCATCCCCGTGCGTCCCACGGTTGGGCTGCCTTACGAAGACAGCAAGCGAAGCCCTTCCTTCAAAATATTCCGGGCAGCATTATGGTCTCGGTCATGTTCGGCTCCGCATTGCGGACACACCCATTCGCGGACATGCAGCGATTTCACATCGGCTTGCCGATGCCCGCAGCACGAGCACAATTGGCTCGATGGAAAAGTGCGGCTGACACGAACCAACGTTCGCCTGTACCATTCGCTTTATACTCAAGCATATTGAGCAAGCGCCCCCACGCGGAATCGGAAATGCTTTTGGCCAACTTGTGATTCTTCTGCATGTTCTGCACGCGCAAGTCCTCCACGCACACCACTTGGTTTTCGCGGATGAGGCGGGTGGACATTTTGTGCAGGAAATCGTTCCGGCAGTTGGCGATTTTCTCGTGAAGTTTGGCGACTTTCAAGCGGGCCCGGTGCCAGTTCGAACCGCCTGGCTTCCGGCGGGACATCACCCGCTGCCAGTACGCCAGCTTCTCTTCGTATCGGCGTAAATACTTGGGGTGTTCGATTTTCTCGCCTGTTGAAAGAACCACCATATGCTTCAACCCCAAATCCACACCCACTTTCTCGTCGGTTGCGGGCAATGGGGGAATCTCCGTTTCCACGAGGATGGAGACAAAATACTTCCCTGTTGGGTTTCGACGAATGGTGGCAGAGAGAATGCGGCCTTGAACCTCACGGCTTTTGGAAAACTTCACCCATCCGAGATTGGGGAGTTTGATGTGATGGCCGTTTACCTCGATCGATGGCCGTCCTTTCTTGGGATAGTTGCACTGTGCGGTGTACGATTCGTTCGGATGTTTTTTGCTTTTGAAGCGGGGAGGGGGCGCCGTTCCATCAAAGAAGCGGTCAAAAGCCTCGGCCAACTGTTGCAGCGCGTTTTGCAATGCGGTCGAATCGGGCGTCCGCAGCCACGGGAGCGTTTGCTTCAACACGGTTAAGCGCTTGGAACACTCGTTGCAGCCAAGCCCCGACCCTGTTGTTTCATACGCTTGATTCCACT
>NZ_BCQG01000117.1 GCF_001544315.1 Geobacillus jurassicus NBRC 107829 | reverse complement strand
CATGCTCCTCTCCCCCTTTGGTTGATGATGCAGAATATTTTAACATAGAAACTGGATTCCTGCTACAAGAAGCAACAAAAAAGCAACTCCTGCCTTAAGGGCAAGAACTGCTTTCTGTTTTTTCATCCACCGTCGGCCACGGGACGATAGCTGTTCCGTACATTGTTGACAAGGACTGTTGACGACCGTTCCTCTGTAACATGGACAAGCCCCCAGCTGCTCCCAACACCACAACTAACGGAAAGGTCCCGTCGTTTGTCAAGCACCTCCATTACTTACGAAGCCAACTCTCCACGAGCCGCTTTTCCTTTTCTCCCGTTTCTCACCGCCGTCAATACCGCCGCGGCCCAACCGATGACAATGAGGCCGTAAACGACCGGATACAGCGGCGCGGGCGCTTCCCAAGCGTGAAGCAACGTGCGGACGTTTGTCAAAATAATGAGCCCTCCGACCAACACCCCAAGCAAATGAGACGGCAGTTTGCGCACAAGCCATGCGGCGATCGGCGCAGCGACAACGCCTCCGGCCATAAGCGTCAGCACCCAGTACCAGTTGACTTGTTCCCAGCCAAGGGAAATCACAAAGCCTAACGTCGCCGACAGCGCGACGGCAAACTCAGACGTGTCGACTGTGCCGACCACCTTGCGCGCTTCCATGCTTTTATTGGCCAACAAAACCGGCGTCGCAATCGGACCCCAGCCCCCGCCGCCAGTCGCATCAAGGAAACCGGCTGCCAATCCGAGCGGGACGAGCTGCTTATTAGACCACCGTTTCTCCGGCGCCGACGGCGCGCGGCCGTTTAAAAATAAGAATCGATACATGATATAAAGGCCAAGCGCCAGCAAAAACAGCGACACGTACGGCTTGATCAAATCCCCCGGCAAGTTGCTTAAAAAGCACGCTCCGACAAATGCCCCAACCGAACCGGGAATGATAAGCTTCAGCACCATTCCGCGGTCGACGTTGCCGAACTTCCAATGGGACGCTCCAGACGCTGCGGTCGTCACGACTTCCGCCAAATGAACGGATGCTGAGGCGACAGCCGGCGCGATCCCGAACGTCAATAACAACGTCGATGAGGTGACACCGTACGCCATCCCAAGCGAACCGTCGATCAACTGGGCGATAAATCCTACAAATACAAACACAATCAGTTTTTTCATCGTTCTCCCTCCGTTTGCAATCGTTGAGCGCGTTACTTATAATTTAAATCTCATTATTCATAGATGTCAACTATGAATTTAAAAAAG
>NZ_BCQG01000116.1 GCF_001544315.1 Geobacillus jurassicus NBRC 107829 | reverse complement strand
CTGTTGCTTATAGCGCTCTATACGTCCAACAGCACGCATTGCCTGGTTGAAAGACACGGTGCGTTTTGTTATGCCTGGTCTTTCGGCAGCCAAACGGCTAAGATTCCAAAGAGCGGCAGCACGCTGCAAAGCAGCATCAACGTGCCGAGCGACGACAAGTCGGCGATTTTGCCGAGCACGACCGCGCCGAGCGCCCCCATGCCAAACGCCAGGCCGACGATCAGCCCGGACGCCATGCCGACATGGTTCGGAAGCAGCTCTTGGGCGTAGACGACAAACGTCGCAAAGCTTAATGACAGCACAAACCCGGCGACAAGCAGCAACGGCAAGGCGAGCGGAAGCGGCGCGTGCGGCAGGGCGAGCGCAAACGGCGCCGTCCCAACAGTCGACCAGATCATTAAGTTCCGTTTGCCGAACCGGTCAGCGATCGGCCCGCCGGCGAGCGTTCCAATAGCGCCGGCGATCATAAAGGCGAACAAGTACACTTGCGCCTCGCGCACGGAAATATGCGTCGTTTCCATCAGATAAAACTGGTAATAGTTTGAGATGCCGGCCGAATACCATGAGCGGGCGAACACGACAAAGATGAGCAGCGCAAGTGCAAAGACGATCGAATGCCCGTGATCGATTCGCTGCCCGGCTTTTTTCGCTTTGCTTGGCGTCGGTCGGCTGCCGAGTTCATGTCCGTACCATTGCGAGACGCGCCAAAGCACGGTGATGCCAAGAGCGGCAGCGAGCGTAAACCAAGCCGCCCCTTTTTGGCCGAACGGCACGAAAATAAGGGCGGTAAAAAGAGGGGCTAAGGCGTTGCCTGTGTTGCCGCCGACTTGATAAATCGACTGCGCAAACGCCCGCCGCGCTCCAGCGGCCAAATAGACGACGCGCGACCCTTCTGGATGAAAGACGGCCGAGCCGATCCCAACAAGCAACGCGGACAGAAGGACAAAGAGAAAATTCGGCGCCAAGGCGAGCCCGGCCATGCCGAGCAAACTTGCCGCCATGCCGAGCGGCAAAAAGTACGGCGATGGCGTTCGGTCCGTCCATAAGCCAACGACCGGCTGCATGATCGATGACGTCATGTTCAACGCAAAAGCGATCCAGCCGATTTGCGTATACGACAGCTCCATCGTCGAGCGCAAAATCGGGAAGAGCGCCGGGATGACCGCCTGCATCGCATCGTTCAAAAAGTGGCTGAAGCTGATGGCGAACAAAATCGGGTAGACGGTTATGCCTACGGCGCTCGTTCGTTCTGTATGGGTGTTCATCGTTCTCCCCCGTTCAAAATATATCTTAATATTCCTAATTATACTTTATTTTTTTGTCTTTTCAATCGCCGGCG
>NZ_BCQG01000115.1 GCF_001544315.1 Geobacillus jurassicus NBRC 107829 | reverse complement strand
CGAAGAAGCGCGTTTTTGATTTTCCGTTCCTGTTTGCGAAGCGTCCGTGGCGTCCATCCGTGATCATGGGTGATGTTGAGACGTTTCATGAATGATCCCGCTCCTTTTCCATAGGTTTCCTTAGGAACAGGATAACCGGAGTGTGCACCGGTTATACGAAAGTTAACTTTTTAATGAGCATGTATATAGATGGATGGATTCGACGAAGGCTGCGCATGTGCCAATGGAAAGAGTGGAAATTTCCGAGAACCAGAGTCCGAAAACGGCAAAGTTTAGGAGTGCCCAAGCAGAAAGCATATGAATAGGGAAACACTCGGAAGAAATATTGGAGAGTGGCCGCCAGTCCCATCTTGCATAAAACCCTTGGCAACTCCTATTGGGAGAGCCAAGGGCTGAAGAGTCTTTATCAACGATATGAATCTCTGCGTCAGACTTAATGGAACCGCCGTATACCGAACGGTACGTACGGTGGTGTGAGAGGACGAGGGTTAGTCACCCTCTCCTACTCGATTATATCAAAATACGACGAAGACGGCCGCCGCATTCAAAAGAACGTAAATGGTGTTGTGACCAACTACCATTATCAAGGCGACAGCCTCAACGTCTTGTATGAAACCGACACAAACGGAAATGTGGTACAATCGTATGTATACGGAGAAAACGGCCAGCTGTTGGCGATGAACAAAGGCGGGGAGACGTACTTCTACCACTACAACGCGCATGGCGATGTCATCGCGTTAACCGATGCGCAAGGAAACGTAGTGGCTCGTTACGAGTACGACACATGGGGCCAAATTCGTTCCCAAACGGGCGTCCTAGCAGACGAAAACCCATATCGCTACGCCGGATACCAATACGATGAAGAGACGGGATTGTACTACCTCATGGCCCGTTATTACCACCCAACGCACGGAGTGTTTTTATCGCTCGACCCAGACCCAGGGGATGCGGACGATATCCTGACGCAGAATGGATACACGTACGCAAATAACAATCCGGTGATGTTGGTGGATCCGGATGGGCATTGGGCGTGGATGGCAGTAGGAGCGTTAATCGGAGGAGTATCGTCGTATAAGTCTGCAAAAAGTAGAGGTCTCAAAGGTTGGAAGTTGTGGGGTTTTGTTGCAATAGGAGCTGGTTTAGGTGCTATCGGTGGAATAGGCTCAGGTGCTTATCGTGCAGCTAAAGTTGCAAGAAATATTTACAATATTACTAAGGGTCCTGCATATGTTAGAGGGAGAGCCGCGCACCAAGCATGGACAAAAGCTATGAAAAGAGTTGTTCCTGGAGGCAAATATGATAAACCATTAAGAGGTACTAAAAAACGTCCAGACCTTCAATTTTTTAGAGGAAGGGTTGTCGTTGAATTAAAACCAAAAGGTTCTTGGAAAAGAAGCTATGTAAAAAGGCAACTCAAGAATTATAAGAAAGCCGGCGCATGGATTATAATTAAGGCAAGTTATTAAAGATATTTTGGGACACACACTTAGAGTGTGTCCCTCTTTGATAGT
>NZ_BCQG01000114.1 GCF_001544315.1 Geobacillus jurassicus NBRC 107829 | reverse complement strand
TATGAGTAAAATGTTTGTGGGAGGAAGCTAAATTCCCTTCCATATGTTTCAAGGGGAGGTTTCCTTGAAAAGAAGAGGATGAGCAAAATAGATGCAAAAAGGACTCTCTTCCTGTATGTTGATAAGTGCGACCAAACCACAACAGGAGGTCAGAGAGTCCTATGCAACAGTTTATCACAGGTGGGCAAACATTAAAAGAGCTAGAAATGGAATTGTTTTTGATGTTGCAAAAAACGTATGGGGAAATGTTTCAACAGGTATTGGAATGGCTGGATGAAGAGCTAGCCAAACAACGAGATAAAAAACGCTATTACCTAAAAGATAAACGAACGGTACGCCTTCAGACGTTATTTGGGGAGGTGGAGGTTCGGCGCAATTACTATTTGGATCGAGAAAAAGGCGTGTATACGTGCTTATTAGATCCCTTCCTCGGGTTCGATGGCGCGAAGGGAGTGAGTCCATTATTGGAGGAAACCGCCATCGAATTAGCCGTTACCGGCCCTTCTTATCGCCAAGCCGCAGAAGCGTTAGAGAAGATGGTAGGCTATGCGGTGATGAGCCATGAAACGATTCGGCAGCTCGTGTTACAAGCAACGGTGGATAGACATCGCCCGATGGAAATGGAGCGACAGGTGTTGTTCGTGGAGGCGGACGGATTATACGTGAAACGGCAGCGAAGCCGGCGAAGAGGGAAAGAAGAAAAGATTTTGGCAGTGCACCAAGGATGGAAAGCAAACGGAAAGCGAGTATCCTTAGTTGGGAAACGGCACTATGTACACGAAACAAAAGAGCCGGTGTGGGAAGGATTAGAACTGTTTTTGATGGAAGAATACGGCTATGACCCCACGAGAGATTGGGTGGTCGTCAATGGCGATGGAGCGGAATGGATTACCGCTTGTCGAGAGTATTTTGGGGAACGAGCATTTTTCCAGTTGGATCGGTTTCATGTGGCTCGAGAAATTCGCGAATGTTTCAAAAACCATCCACGGTATCGAATGATTCGAAAGAAACTCGCCACGTTTGATGAAAAAGGGGTATTAACCGAATTGTACAGCGCCTTAGGGACGCTAGGGGACGAGAAGAAAGAAAAACAAGTAGAGCGATTGATCCAACGGATCGAGTCGATGCCGGGCTGTTTGAGCGATTATCGCGAGTGGCTGCAAGAGAAAGGGATAGATACGACCGGAATGCGCCCGATGGGAAGCGCGGAAGGAACGATGCACGTCTTTGCGAAGCGAGTAAAAAATGGACGAAGTTGGCGTGACGAAGGCATTCGAGCGTTTTTACAAGTGATGGTAGCTGTAAAAGATGGATTAACGATTCAGACGTGGAAAGGAGAGGTGTTTGCGCAGAAGGAGAAAAGAGAAACGGAACGAGAAACGATCGTGAAAAAGGCGATGAAGCACGTAGGAACAAAGGTAGCAGAGTTGGTGCGAGGGAATATCCGTTATTTCGATCATTCGTCAGGAACGCCTATTTATCAAGCGTTAAAAGCATTGAAAGGGTTTTAAAAAAGCGAAAAAAGGGCACGAAAACAGGATGAGAGGATTAGAAAACGCTTACATAAATCAAGTTATTTAAACCAAATATATCCAACGAATTAAAACATCAAAAAAAATCTCCCACAAACTCTTGACTCAATC
>NZ_BCQG01000113.1 GCF_001544315.1 Geobacillus jurassicus NBRC 107829 | reverse complement strand
TGTGAGTAAAATATTTGTGGGTGACATTCCGAAATGATCCCCGACGAGGGTTGCGAACTTTTGTTCGCGACGCTCGTCGGGGCCACCAAGCGAAGCGCGGTAGAAAAAAGCAAATGTCATGCAAAAAGGACTCTCTCCCTGCTATGATGGTGATTGTCAACATCAACCGAAAACAGGAGGGAGAGAGTCCATGAAACATCTTACCACAGAATGGCCTTTATTAAAAGAGCTGGAGGAACAATTCGTCAGAACTCTTCAAAAGGTGTTCGCTGTCTTGTTGGCGGCCCTTTTGGAGGAGATTGATCAACAACTGGCGGAAGCGCGGGACAAGCGCCGGTATCAGCTGAAAGACAAACGGCCGACCACGATCCAAACGCTGTTTGGAGAAGTGACGTTTCGACGGAACTACTACTATGATCGGCAGGCGGGGGCGTATACCTTCTTGCTGGATGCCGAACTGGGCTTTGATGGAGCGCAGTCGATCAGCCCTTGCCTCGAGGAAACGGCGGTCGAGTTGGCCGTAGAGTGCTCTTCCTACCGCAAAGCGGCCCGTACGTTGGAGTCGATCGTGGGGTATGCGGTCCTAAGCCACGAGGCGATTCGCCAACTGGTGCTGGAGGCCCCTGTCTCGCTGCACCACCCTGTTTCCCAACGGCACGGCCGAGTGCTGTTTGTGGAGGCGGATGGGCTGTTCATTTCCCGCCAGGGGAAAGGGAAACGGGCGAAAGAAGAGAAAATCCTGGCGATTCACGAGGGATGGAAACGAAACGGTTCGCAGCTCGAGCTCGTGAACCGGCGCCACTACCTCCATGAAGGGGCGGGAGACGTGTGGGAACGGTTTGAAGAGTGGCTGATGAACGAATATGCCTATGATCCGTGCCGGGACCTTTTGATCATCAACGGCGACGCGGCGTCGTGGATCACGGCCTGCCGGGAGTATTTTGGGAAGCGGGCGTGCTTTCAGCTGGATCGATTTCATGTGGCGCGGGAGCTGCGTCAGTGTCTGTCCGGCCATCCGCGTTGGCGGGAGGTGCGGAAGAAGCTGGCGAAACAAGACGAAGAGGGGCTTCTGGTGGAGCTGAACAGCGCGGTCGGCACGTTGGAGGACGAAGGCAAAGAACAACAGCTGGCCGCCTTGATTCGCCGGATCGAGTCGATGCCGGGATGCATCCGGGACTATCGGGAGTGGCTGTCGGAGCAAGGGGTGGAGACGACCGGCATGCGTCCGATGGGCCACGCCGAGAGCGTGATGAGCCGGTTTGCGCATCGGGTGAAATCCCGCCGCAGCTGGAAAGACCAAGGGCTTCGGGCGTTTCTGAGGGCGATGGCAGCCCGAATCGACGGGATTTGGCGGAGAAATGGGCAGTTGGTGGAGGAAGAAGAGACCCGAACGGCAGCCTCGGCCTCGACGAAGTCCAAGCGGGTTGAACAGGCCAAACGGAAGGCAGGACGGTTGTGGGCAGATGTGGTGCGTCAGAATCTACCGTGTCTGCAGCGGTCATCCGGGACGCCGATCCATCGAGCGTTGTCGGCGCTTCGGGATTTTGGTTGGGTGTAAAAAAATGGAATACAATATCATCACCTCAAGATGAGGGATGAGAGTCCGAAAGCGCTTACGATATCAATTCCTGAAAATGGTTCGCTAACTAGTGATTGACAACACCCGTAGTGAACCGAAAAAATGTTCTCCACAAAGTCTTGACTGACT
>NZ_BCQG01000112.1 GCF_001544315.1 Geobacillus jurassicus NBRC 107829 | reverse complement strand
CTCACATTTCGCAACCTCCCACGCAAAATCGGGAGGATTTTTTGAGGGAGATGCCGAATAAAACCTTGATACACCAAGAAAGCAAAGGAGTTTCGTCCTCATGACTGTTCAGATTCGGGCAATTTATGAAAGTTCTTATCTTAATATAATGAGTGCGATCATCAAACAGCTCGGCCTCCCTCAGCTGATGGATCGAATGGTTCCCGTTGATCCCCAATGTCAAACCCGACCGAGCGATATTGTCACGTTGATCCTCTTGGATATTTTCAGCGGCCGGCAGGCGCTCGTTCATCTGGAAAGCTGGGCGCATGAGATCGATCTGCCGAAGTTGATCCGAGAAGGCGTCCAGCCTTCCCAGTTCAACGATGACGCCATCGCGCGCCATTTGGATCGTCTGTATCAAGCCGGGATTCACTCGATCCTCTCGGCTTGCCTGCTTCAGATCTATCAAAAAGAAGGCATCCCTCTCCGGGCATTCCATGGGGATACGACCGATTTCTCGCTTTACGGCGCGTATGAATCGGCTTCGTCCGCAACGCTGAATATTACTTATGGCTACAATCGGGAGGGCGTGAGACGAAAACAAATTCAATTTGGGCTCGTCGGCAACGAGGATGGCATCCCGATGTATGGGGATGTTCATGATGGCAATCAATCCGATAAAACATGGAATCTGCTCACGTCCATGAACAGCTTCAACGAGCGAAGCTCGATGACGAATGGATTTACGTCGCCGACTCGGCCGCCATGACGAAAGACACACTGTACCAAGCGAAAGCCGCCAATGCCTTTTTGGTCACCCGGGGGCCTCATTCGCTCCGCATCGTGAAAGAATCCCTCGCGAAAGCGGATTCGGAAGAGGCGGTGTGGAGCGATCCGTTTTCGCTGGCGGAAAAAAACGGCGCCACGTACCGGGTGTGGGAAACGACGGCCTCTTATGAAGGGCATCCGGTTCGGCTGATCGTCGTGGAATCCAGCGCCCTGGACCAGCGAAAAGGGAACACGCTCGAGAAGGAGCGGGCCAAAGAAGCGGAGCTTCTTGGGCAGGAACAGGCCCATTGGCACCGCCATCCGTTTTCCTGCCGGGAGGATGCCGAACAGGCCTTGTCCTCCCTCAAGGCGTCCCTTCGTCCCCGGTTTCATCGCGTTGAAGCGGGGATTGAAGAAACGGTGCGTCCGAAAAAACGGCGCGGACGCCCGAAAAAAGGAGCCGAACCGGAAACGGAAACGGTCTACACGATTCGCCTCGGCATCGAATTCGATCAAGAGGCGTGGGAACAAGCGAAACGAAAAGCGTCCCGTTTTGTCCTCGTCACCACGGTGCCGGAGGAGTGGAAGGGCCAACGGATGGACGGAAAAGAGATCTTGGCTCTGTATAAAGGACAAATCTCGGTCGAAATGAACTTCTCGTTCCTGAAAGATCCGTTCTTTACGGACGAGATTTATGTGAAAAAACCAGAACGGGTCGCTGTGTTAGGGTATCTCTTTCTTTTGGCATTGGCTCTTTACCGCGTCTTTCAACGCCGGGTGCGCCAGTTCATCACCCCAGAGCGCCCGTTAAAGGGCGCGGGAGGCCGCAAGTTGACCCGGCCGACGGGGCAAGCGATTTTTCAGTTGTTTGCGTACGTGAAAGTGGTGCTGCTTGAGCTGCCGGACGGACAACTCCAACGGTCATTGGGCAAGCCGCTCACATACGAACAGCGAAGGATCCTGCAAGGACTCGGAATGGACGAAGGGATTTATGTCTAATCGCCATAGTGAACGATTAGCGATGGTAAAAAAA
>NZ_BCQG01000111.1 GCF_001544315.1 Geobacillus jurassicus NBRC 107829 | reverse complement strand
AAAGGGGCTGACCCAAAACGCGAATGCGTTTTGGGATCAGCCCCCACTTTTTTGCCCCAAATATAGAAGAATCGCCCTTTTTTCTGGTAGAATAGAGTCACCGAAACCACTACCACCGAAAGAAGGGCGATTCTTTTATGAAACATGATCATATTTCCTTTAAAGAGTATACCATGGACAACCTCTCTTTGCCAAGCAACATCGCCGATCTCATTCCGCGGGATCACATGGCCCACGTGGTTCATGAGATGGTCGAACGCATCCCTATGGAGACGTTTCTTCCTTACTACAAAGGAGGGGGCACCTCCGCCTATCATCCGAAAATGATGACAAAAATTCTCCTTTACGCTTACACCCAAAAAATGTATCATGGCCGTGAAATTGCACGACAGCTCGAAGTCCACCTTCCCCTTATGTGGCTAAGTGGATTTCAAAAGCCGGACTTCCGCTCCATCAATCGGTTTCGCTCGGAACGGATGAAAGGCCTGATTGACGACCTGTTCCGGGAAATGATCACGCTGCTTGTGGCCGACGGCTATGTCAAGATGGAAGACTATTTTGTGGATGGAACGAAAATTGAAGCGAATGCCAACCGGTACACCTTCGTTTGGCGCAAATCGGCTGAGAAGCACCAGGAGAAACTCCAAGCCAATGTCGATCGGCTGATTGCCCAGATCGAGGCGATCGTGGAGAATGAAAAGGCGGAAGAATGCGAGGCTTCCCCTAGTTGGACGTCTGAAGAAATCCGCCAGAAAACGAAGGAATGGGAAGAGCGGCTCGAGACCGAGCCTGACAATCAGGCATTGAGGAAGGCCGTCAAAACGATGAAGGACGATTACCTGCCCCGCAGTGAAAAATACGAGCACCAACTTCATGTATGCCAAGACCGCAACAGCTATTCCAAGACCGATGTGGATGCCACCTTCATGCGGTTGAAGGAGGATCACATGCGAAACGGCCAGCTCAAGCCGGCCTATAACGTACAGGCAGGTTCTTCCGATCAATTTATTTTGGGGTATTCTCTTCATCAGAGGCCTGGCGACACTCGCTGTCTTCTCCCACATTTGGAGACCATTCGAGAGAAATACGGCGTAGAACCCGAATGTTTGATCGCCGATGCAGCCTATGGTTCGGAAGAGAACTACGTGAAACTGGAAGAAAAGCATATATCGGCCCTGATCAAGTACAATACGTACGAGAAGGAGAACACGCGCAAGGTCAAGAGAAATCCGCATCATCAGCAGAATTGGACCTATCTGGAAGAAGAAGACGTTTGGATTTGTGCGAATGGGAAAAAGCTGGTTCGCACCGGAACTTCGAAACAGACCACGGAATCGGGATACACCTCGGTCACCCGACATTACCAATGCCATGAATGCGAAGGATGTCCGTTCCGTTCGGCCTGCACGACTTCCAAGTATGGACGAACCACGCAATGGAACCCAGTCTATCATGAACAAAAACAGAAAGCTCGTGAACGGCTGGAGAGTGAAGAAGGACAAGCCCGATACCGCCAACGCAAAACCGACATTGAGAGTGTGTTTGGGCAAATCAAACAAAATCGCGGGTTTCGTCGCTTTGTCCTGCGAGGCCTCCAAAAAGTTTCCATCGAATGGGGGCTGATTTGTGCTGCCCACAATCTTCTCAAAAAAGCCGCTAGGGACAAGCAATCGTCCCTGGTGGCATAAATCAGGGGATGAACAGAGGCGGAATTTTCTTTCGTTTGGTAAAATATACAAAAAACAAAGAGGGCTGACTCCAAAAGTCCGCTTTTTGGCGGACTTTTGGGTCAGCCCC
>NZ_BCQG01000110.1 GCF_001544315.1 Geobacillus jurassicus NBRC 107829 | reverse complement strand
TTTTGCCCATGCCGGAGCGAAAACGCTTTGCGTATGACCAGATCAATGAGCTTTGGCAAGGGGACTTATCCCATGGACCCACGATTCGAGTCAATGGGAAATCCCAGAAAACGTTTTTGATTGCCTATATCGATGACTGCTCGCGATTTGTGCCGTACGCGCAGTTTTTCCCTTCGGAGAAGTTTGACGGGCTGCGGATCGTCACGAAGGAAGCGGTGCTTCGTTGCGGGAAGCCGAAGCGCATTTACTCGGACAACGGAAAAATTTATCGATCCGAGGTGCTGCAGTATGCGTGCGCCGAGATGGGGATTACGCTCATCCACACCCAGCCGTATGATCCACAAAGCAAAGGGAAAATCGAACGGTTCTTCCGCACCGTACAGACGCGGTTTTATCCGCTGTTGGAGTTGGATCCCCCGAAGTCGCTCGAAGAGCTGAACGAGCGCTTTTGGAGGTGGCTTGAAGAGGAATATCATCGAAAACCGCACGCCTCACTGGACGGAAAAACGCCGCATGAGGTGTTTCAATCGCAAGTGCATCTCGTGTCGTTCATCGAAGATGGCGATTGGCTGGATGCGATTTTTCTGAAACGGGAGCACCGCAAGGTCAAAGCCGATGGAACGATCACCTTGAACAAGCAGCTGTATGAAGTGCCGCCCCGGTTCATTGGGCAATCGATTGAACTCCGCTATGATGAACGGGGCGTCTATGTGTACGAAGATGGAAGGAAGGTGGCGGAGGCCGTTCGGGTTCGTTTGGAGGACAACGCCTATGCAAAACGCCATCGGTCCCCGTTTGCGGCGATTCCGGCGAAGGAGGGAGAACACGGTGTATAAATCGTTTTACTCCCTTTCGCGGGAGCCGTTTGCGAAAGAAACAGACCCGTCCGAGGCGTATCAAGGGGCGCCATTTCAGGAAGCGTTGCGGGCGCTGGAGTACGTGAAACGAACCCGGGGGATCGGGCTGTTGATCGGAGAGCCGGGGGCGGGCAAGACGTTCGCCCTTCGGGCGCTGAAAGAGTCATTGAATCCATCATTGTATCATGTCGTCTACTTTCCGTTATCCACCGGAGGCGTGATGGATTTTTACCGTGGACTGGCCTTGGGATTAGGAGAGGAACCGAAGTACCGCAAGGTAGACCTCTTCCGCCAAATCCAGCAAGCGATCGAGCGATTGTATCATGAACGGCGGATCACGCCGGTGTTCATTTTGGACGAGATGCATTTCGCAAAGGATGCATTTTTACAGGACATCGCCATCTTGTTCAACTTTGAGATGGATTCGACCAACCCATTTGTCTTGATTTTGGCCGGGCTGCCCCATTTACAGGGGAAGCTGCGGCTCAATCAGCACCGCCCTCTCGACCAGCGGATCATCATGCGATACCGGATGGGGCCGCTGGAGAAGGAAGAGGTGGCGGGCTGCATCGAGCATCGGATGAAACAGGCCGGGGCGAAGCATCCGATCTTCACTCCATCGGCGTTAGAGGCGATTGCCCTGCAGTCGCGGGGATGGCCTCGAGTGATCAATACGTTGGCCACGACGTGCCTGTTATACGGGTATCAGCTGAAAAAGGACGCCATTGACGAAGAAGTGGTGCGCATGGCCGCAGAGGAAATGGGGTATTAGCACGAAAGGGGCCGAATCGGCCTCTTTTGTGCTTTCTCTTTTCCATCGGTCCATCAGGCGCGCTGGAAATCTTCATCTGAAAGAGCGTGCAAACGTTCCGAAAGAATGTGCAAAATCCGGAACAATCCGCAAAAATTTTGCACATTATTTCCGAATCCGCCTGAAATAATTTGAAAAAGGGATTCTGAAATAATGTGCTAATTTA
>NZ_BCQG01000109.1 GCF_001544315.1 Geobacillus jurassicus NBRC 107829 | reverse complement strand
GTTAAAGCCGATGATAAAATCCCCAATATAGCCGGAATAAAATTCCCCACTTATAATAGAACCATAGTGTCAACGAGAGGAGCTATGGTTCATGATTACGAGAGGGGAATTTTTCATGATCAAAGAGATGTATGAAAGGGGAAGGAGTATTTCCGATATTGCGAGGGAATTGGGGATCGATCGGAAAACCGTCCGAAAATATATTCACTCCCCCAATCCCCCTTCCAAATTCAAGCGAAAACCAAGAAAAAGCAAGTTGGATCCATTTAAACCATATCTTCAAAAACGGATGTTAGAGGATGGGGTGTTTAATAGCGAAAAGTTGTTTTTCGAAATTCGACAACAGGGCTACACGGGAGGAAAGACGATTTTAAAGGACTATATGCAGCCTTTCCGAGAGACGGCGAAAAAGAAATACACGGTTCGCTATGAAACGCTTCCTGGCGAACAAATGCAAGTCGATTGGAAAGAAGTTGGGGAGGTTGTGATCGAAGGGAAAAAAGTCAAGTTATCGCTATTTGTGGCCACGTTAGGCTATTCGCGGATGAAATACGCGGTATTTACGACCAGCCAGGACCAGGAGCACTTAATGGAATGCCTGATTCAGAGCTTCAAGTACTTTGGTGGGGTTCCGAAGAAGGTGTTATTTGACAATATGAAGACCGTTGCCGACGGCCGGGAACAAGGAGTGGTGAAATGGAATCAGCGATTTTCTGAATTTGCGAGTTACTATGGATTTATTCCAAAAGTATGCCGGCCCTACCGGGCCCAGACAAAGGGAAAAGTCGAACGAGCCATTCAGTATATTATGGATCACTTCTATGTAGGAACATCGTTTGAAAGCATCGAAGAATTAAATTTCCTTTTGCATCGCTGGCTCGATCAAGTGGCGAATCGGAAGCCAAACGCCACTACCGGCATTCCTCCGCAAGAGCGTTGGGCAGAGGAACAGTTGAAACCTCTCCCGCAGAAAGATTACGATACGAGCTATCTTTCCTATCGGAAAGTGCATTGGGATGGCAGTTTCTCCTACAAAGGGGAACAATGGCTCTTATCGGCGGAGTATGCGGGCAAAGAAATTCTGGTAAAGGAGCGATTGAATGGGGATATTCGGTTGTACTATCGAGGGGAGGAGATTTCTTACTTGAACCAACAGAAAAAAGTAATTGCATTCGCCAAAAAAATAAAAAAGAAACAGACGGAAATGGCCGCCGCCATTTCGCCTGTTTCGGTGGAAGTGGATACTCGTCCATTGTCCGTTTATGACGCATTCCTGCGAGGGGAAAGCTCATGAAAGAACGAATACACGAGTATTGCCACCGACTCCATTTGCCTGTCATGGCGGAACGATGGTCCGCCATGGCAGAATACGCAGCTGCTCATAATATACCATATTCGGAGTTTTTATTCCGCTTATTAGAGGCAGAAATCGTCGAAAAACAGGAACGATCGATCCAAACGCTCATCAAGCTGTCCAAACTGCCATATCGCAAGACGATCGATACGTTTGATTTTGCCGCACAGCCTTCAGTGGATGAGCGTCGGATTCGAGAGCTGCTTACGTTGTCTTTTATTGACCAAAAAGAGAATATCCTTTTTCTCGGTCCACCGGGGATTGGAAAGACGCACCTGGCGATTTCGATTGGAATGGAGGCGATCGTAAGAGGATATAAAACGTATTTTATTACCGCCCATGATTTGGTCACTCAGTTAAGAAGAGCCGACCAGGAAGGAAAGCTGGAAAAAAAGCTTCGTATGTTTGTGAAGCCAACTGTTCTCATTATTGATGAAATGGGGTACTTAAAACTGGACCCGAACAGCGCTCATTACTTATTTCAGGTCATCGCCCGTCGGTACGAACATGCCCCGATTATCCTCACTTCCAACAAAAGCTTTGGGGAATGGGGAGAAATCGTGGGAGATTCGGTTCTTGCGACAGCGATGTTAGATCGATTACTGCATCATTCTATTATTTTCAACCTAAAGGGGGAAAGCTATCGATTACGGGAAAAAAGGCTCCAACAAGAAAAACAGAAGGATCCATGAGGTCCTTCTGGGGAATTTTAAACCGGCGATTTTGGGGAAAAAATAATCGGCCTTGACA
>NZ_BCQG01000108.1 GCF_001544315.1 Geobacillus jurassicus NBRC 107829 | reverse complement strand
GTTTAGTGCAAAATAAAAATACAGAGTTCTGCAACGAAACGTGCAGAGCCTAAGGCAAAGAAAAAAGGCTTGCCAGCCCCTAACATTTCCTCTACTGTGGAAGTTGTGAACACATAAACCAAACAGTGGAGGAGCGAAAGGATGCTGGCAATGCCCGAAATGAATCGTATCAGAAAACTGCGTGAAAAGAAAGGGTTATCGATTGCGGAAATTTCCCGCGAAACGGGATATAACTGGAGAACGGTCAAGAAATACGCGGATGGCGGCATTTCTGTCCAACCAACCATCAAACGCAAAAAGGGGATGATGGAGGAAGAAGGATACGGGCAAATCATTGATGACTGGTTGGAGGAGGATGCCAAGCTGCCGAGAAAACAACGGCGAACGAACAAGACGATGTTTGAAGCGCTTTGTCGTGACCATGGATTTCAAGGCTCGTATCGCACCGTTTGCGCGTACGTGCAAAAACGAAGACCGCAGCTCAAACTCGAGAAAGAACAGCGCTATGAACGACTTGAGCACCCGCCAGGCGAGGCGCAGGTGGATTTCGGGAAGATGACGGTGGTGACGAAGGAGGGGAAGGAAGAAGAACGATCGGTTTTGATCGTAAGCTTCCCGTATAGCAACGCTGCGTTTGCTTATCCGCTGCCGGCGGAAAACAGTGAATGCTTCCTCCATGGGTTGACGCAGCTGTTTCGTCAGGCTGGGGGAGTGCCAAAGGCATTGCGCATTGACAATTTGTCCGCGGCCATCGTGTCGATTCGAAAAGGGGGAGAACGCCAATTCACCGAGGCTTTTGAGAAATTTCAACTCTACTATCGGTTTGATGTACAAGTGTGCAATCCATACAGCGGACATGAGAAAGGAAATGCGGAGCGAAAAGTCTATTACACTCGCAACCTTTGTTTCGTCCCGGCTCCGTTGATCGAGTCGGATCCGGAGCTGGTGGAGTGGCTGCATCGCAAGATGGTCGAGGACCGAAACCGCCCTCATTATGAAAAGGGGCGGTTGATAGAGGAGCTATGGCAGGAAGAGCGGCCGGAGCTGTTGGCGTTGCCGGAACAAGATCTTCCGATCTTCTCCCTCGATCACGCTTACGTGAATAAGTACGGAGAAGTGATGGTGGATGGGAAGGCGTTCGTCGTCCATGGCCTGTCCGTCCCCAACCGGGTATTGGTGAAAAAAGAGTGGGATCGTTTCTTTGTGCTCTCTCCTGACGGAGGCATACATCTTGAGACGCCAAGGCCGTATACGAACGTGAAACGCGAGATCCCTTGGAAAGAGATTTTCGCTGAGTGGGAGACCAAACCCCGGGTTGTCGGGCATTCCCGATACCGGGCGTACTTGCCGGAAGCGATCCGAACGTATCTGGCTGGCACCCCGCCCCAGGTGGCGGCCCGTTTGAAAGGGCTGCGAGCGCTGTTGGATCGTTGCACGCTTTATGAAATCGCCCAGTGGCTCGATGAGAACCAGCGATGGGACTTGGCTCCTCATGAAATCGGAGTGTTGATGGAAGCGAGGCAGTCCCATTACCCGGCCAAGTGGGAAGAATCGTACACCCCTTCCGTCCTGATCGACTATGAAACGGACTTAACGGTGTATGATCAACGTCTTCATCCTGTTCGGGAAGGGGGTGTCCAGGGATGAGAGCAGAGGTGAAAGAGATTTGTAAAGCACTGCATTTGGCCTATATCGCGGATCGATTCGAGGAGGTGATGTTCGAAACGAAAGAACAGTTTTTGCGGGATGTATTGGCGCTGGAGCTGTCGTGCCGCCAGCAGGCGAAACAGGCCCGGCTGATCAAGAAAGCCAAGTTTCGGGAGTTGAAATGGCTGAAGGATTACGAATGGTCGGATCACATCCACTGGCCGACCACGACATCGAAGAAGGAATTGTGTGACCTTCGCTTTTTGGAGCGAAAGCAAAACGTTCTGCTTTTAGGCTCGCCCGGGACAGGAAAAACCCATCTCGCCACAGCGCTCGGCATCCAGGCGTGCCAACAAGGCCATGAGGTTCGGTTTTTCCGCGTCGCGGATCTCGTCGCCCAGCTGGAAGAGGCATTGAAAAATGGCACGCTCGGGCGGCTGAAACGAAGCATCGATGCGTGCGAACTGTTGATATTGGATGAACTCGGCTATGTGCCGTTTCAAAAG
>NZ_BCQG01000107.1 GCF_001544315.1 Geobacillus jurassicus NBRC 107829 | reverse complement strand
CTTATGAAACAACCATAACTTAAGAATGCTTCCTGATTTGGTTAGTTCGATATCTTTCTTTAATCTTTCGGATTGGTATTCTAATGTAAAGAAATCCTCTGGTCTTTCTGCTTCCCATTCCTTCAAGAAATCTTTATTCCTTTGGTAATAATTTAATACTGTCAAAGCAAATGTTTCATCTAATTCCCTTAATATTAAACGGTTCGTTTCATACAACCTCATCAAAATTTCTCCCCCTTGAATCACTTCAGTAATTATACCATTATTTCCATTTTTTTATATTTTTCCTTAAACTAAACTGCCCCCGTTAGCCAACCATGCATCGCTTCGCGGCACCACAGATTAAGGCAAAAATTCTGTTCTTCTATGAGAAGTTTAATAAGAATTTTCAATATGAAAAACTTTAACCTTATACCAAATATCTTTCCAGTTCTTTTTCGTTATCCGTTCTTCGTAAATCTGTGATAGTTCTTTTGATTCTTTAAAATAGGGTGTCGGTTTTACTTCCAAGTTAATCACATCATCTACTCCCCAAGGAGCAACCAAGATGATGTCATCCCTTTCATCTAATTTTACACCTAAAGATGTTGCTGTTTCTGGAAACTTTGATATAGCATCTACGGAAGATGAATACGGAGGAAGGTTATTGACAACGTGCATTCTTGCCTCATTTTTCACTGACCAAGGAATGTTAGGAAGGATATTTCTTAACCTCATTTCTAACTTCTTTTCTTCTAATTCATCCATATTGGTATCATCAAAATAGATAACATCAATATCTGGAATAGGAGTTCTTTCTTTAAAACCATGTAACGTATCCCATATTTTCGAACGAACAAATCCAGCACAGACCCACCAATCAGGTAAATTCAACGACTTTACGGCCCTTAATATATCCATCATCCACTCGTCTTCTTTAATCAGTTGAATGATATCTTTATCATTTTTGATAATCATCAGTTAATTTCCTCCAATCGAACGTATATCCCTACTATTACATAAAACCCAAAATATAGAAAAGTTTTTCCACTAAACTACCTTTTACTTCAACAAAAAAGCATTACTTCCTGCTTCTTGAAGTAATGCTTCCGTTAGTTTAATTATTTAAATAACCTCAGGACAGTGTTTTATAAATTTTTTACGTCATCTATTATATACGATTTGAGTTATATCTCCGTAAGGATTATTTGTAATAAATTTTCTTACACAAAGAAGTTTATAATCTTAATTCACTAAGCGTCTCTTAAATAGCCTCTTGAAGTGGCTCGAGAGACTCTGCTAAATCATTGATGTAGTCAACAATTCAAAGCATGTTTGGAAGATTGTTTTTTTGCTTTCTTTTCCCTGTACATATTCTTATCCGCTTGAGCAAACAACTCATTCATATTTCCGATGGAAGTGCTGCTGAAAGCAATTCCTGCCGACATCTTGATTTTTATGTTTGTGCTCTGTTCATTATATTTATGTATTTCTCTTGAAATATCTGCTAATAATTTTTCTATATAGGTTGTAATAAAGAATTTCCGATCTCCATGTCCCGTCTTTATCACTTGACAAGCTGGCACGGTGACAAGAAGAGTGAACAATGCCATGTAAAACAAAATTGCAACTTATATATATAGATGCAATTTGAAGTTTTAACATTTGTAGCTTTTGCCGAGAATTGGATCCCGACTGTCGGGGGACCGAACAATGCCACTTTCAGACCCATGTATGGGCTGTGAAGCGGGTGGTTGTTTGGTCCTTCCGTCAGCTGAAAAATGGACAAGCGACTTTTCCATCAAGGATATGTTAAACTTTTTCGTTGCATCTATATACTTCTTCCTTATTCGTATCAGCTACAAGTATTGCAAACTCATCTCCGCCTATTCTTGCCACAATTGTCTTTTCCGAAGAAAACTTATTTAAAACCTTAGCTGCCTCTTTTATTAAAGCGTCTCCTTCTTTGTGTCCAAAGTTATCATTCATATATTTTATATACATGCTCATTAAAAAGTTAACCTTCGTATAACCGGTGCACACTCCGGTTATCCTGTTCCTAAGGAAACCTATGGAAAAGGAGCGGGATCATTCATGAAACGTCTCAACATCACCCATGATCACGGATGGACGCCACGGACGCTTCGCAAACAGGAACGGAAAATCAAAAACGCGCTTCTTC
>NZ_BCQG01000106.1 GCF_001544315.1 Geobacillus jurassicus NBRC 107829 | reverse complement strand
TAGGTTAAGCCCTCGATCGATTAGTATCCGTCAGCTCCACGTGTCGCCACGCTTCCACCTCGGACCTATCGACCTCGTCATCTTCGAGGGATCTTACCCGCTTTGCGCGGTGGGAAATCTCATCTTGAGGGGGGCTTCACGCTTAGATGCTTTCAGCGCTTATCCCGTCCGCACATAGCTACCCAGCGGTGCCCCTGGCGGGACAACTGGTACACCAGCGGTGCGTCCATCCCGGTCCTCTCGTACTAAGGACAGCTCCTCTCAAATTTCCTCCGCCCGCGACGGATAGGGACCGAACTGTCTCACGACGTTCTGAACCCAGCTCGCGTACCGCTTTAATGGGCGAACAGCCCAACCCTTGGGACCGACTACAGCCCCAGGATGCGATGAGCCGACATCGAGGTGCCAAACCTCCCCGTCGATGTGGACTCTTGGGGGAGATCAGCCTGTTATCCCCGGGGTAGCTTTTATCCGTTGAGCGATGGCCCTTCCATGCGGAACCACCGGATCACTAAGCCCGACTTTCGTCCCTGCTCGACCTGTCCGTCTCGCAGTCAAGCTCCCTTGTGCCTTTGCACTCTCCGAATGATTTCCAACCATTCTGAGGGAACCTTTGGGCGCCTCCGTTACCTTTTGGGAGGCGACCGCCCCAGTCAAACTGCCCGCCTGACACTGTCTCCCACCCCGCTAAGGGGTGCGGGTTAGAATTTCAATACCGCCAGGGTGGTATCCCACCGCCGCCTCCACCGAAGCTGGCGCTCCGGCTTCCCAGGCTCCCACCTATCCTGTACAAGCGATACCAAAATTCCATATCAGGCTGCAGTAAAGCTCCACGGGGTCTTTCCGTCCTGTCGCGGGTAACCTGCATCTTCACAGGTAGTATAATTTCACCGGGTCTCTCGTTGAGACAGCGCCCAAGTCGTTACACCTTTCGTGCGGGTCGGAACTTACCCGACAAGGAATTTCGCTACCTTAGGACCGTTATAGTTACGGCCGCCGTTTACTGGGGCTTCGGTTCGCACCTTCGCTTCCGCTAAGCGCTCCCCTTAACCTTCCAGCACCGGGCAGGTGTCAGCCCCTATACGTCGCCTTTCGGCTTCGCAGAGACCTGTGTTTTTGATAAACAGTCGCTTGGGCCTTTTCACTGCGGCTCGTTCGGGCTCACCACCCAAACGAGCACCCCTTCTCCCGAAGTTACGGGGTCATTTTGCCGAGTTCCTTAACGAGAGTTCTCCCGCGCGCCTTAGGATTCTCTCCTCGCCTGCCTGTGTCGGTTTGCGGTACGGGCACCTCTTCCCTCGCTAGAGGCTTTTCTTGGCAGTGTGAAATCGGGGACTTCCGGAATACTCCGTCGCCGTCACCGCTTGGCCTTGCGATCCGCGGATTTGCCTGCGGATCAGCCTCACGGCTTGGACAGGCTCTTCCAGCCGCCTGCTCGCCCTATCCTCCTGCGTCCCCCCATCGCTCAAACGGGAAGGAGGTGGTACAGGAATCTCCACCTGTTGTCCATCACCTACGCCTTTCGGCCTCGGCTTAGGTCCCGACTAACCCTGAGCGGACGAACCTTCCTCAGGAACCCTTAGGCTTTCGGCGCAGAGGATTCTCACCTCTGTTTTCGCTACTCATACCGGCATTCTCACTTCTAAGCGCTCCACCAGTCCTTCCGGTCTGGCTTCTCTGCCCTTAGAACGCTCCCCTACCGATGACCAACGGTCATCCCGCAGCTTCGGCGGCACGTTTAGCCCCGGTACATTTTCGGCGCAGAGTCACTCGACCAGTGAGCTATTACGCACTCTTTAAATGGTGGCTGCTTCTAAGCCAACATCCTGGTTGTCTCGGCAACTCCACATCCTTTTCCACTGAACGTGCACTTCGGGGCCTTAGCTGGCGGTCTGGGCTGTTCCCCTCTCGACCACGGATCTTATCACTCGCAGTCTGACTCCCGGGCATAAGTCGTTGGCATTCGGAGTTTGACTGGGTTCGGTAACCCGTTTTGGGCCCCTAGCCCAATCAGTGCTCTACCTCCAAGACTCTTACACCCGAGGCTAGCCCTAAAGCTATTTCGGGGAGAACCAGCTATCTCCAAGTTCGATTGGCATTTCACCCCTACCCACACCTCATCCCCGCACTTTTCAACGTGCGTGGGTTCGGGCCTCCAGCCGGTGTTACCCGGCCTTCACCCTGGACATGGGTAGATCACCTGGTTTCGGGTCGACGACGACGTACTTGACGCCCTCTTCAGACTCGCTTTCGCTGCGGCTCCGCCTCTTCGGCTTAACCTCGCACGCCATCGTCACTCGCCGGTTCATTCTACAAAAGGCACGCCATCACCCAT
>NZ_BCQG01000105.1 GCF_001544315.1 Geobacillus jurassicus NBRC 107829 | reverse complement strand
GGATTGGTGCGCCCGATACAAAAAAGGGGGCTTCGACGCCTTGAAGCCGAAGCGCCGTTCGGACCGCGGCCGCTTAAGACGTCTGTCCCCCGATGATGAGGATCATATTTTAGCCTTAAGGAAGGAACATCCCACCATGCCCGTGACCGTATTCTATGAACAACTCACCAAGCAGGGGGACATTCCTACCACCCTCTCATACTTTACTATATACCGATTGTTGAAAAAACACAACCTGGTGGGGAAAGAAATCTTGCCGATGCCGGAGCGAAAGCGTTTTGCGTATGAAGAGATCAACGAGCTATGGCAAGGAGATTTATCCCATGGACCCACGATTCGAGTCCATGGGAAAGCTCAGAAAACGTTTTTGATCGCCTATATCGATGATGGCTCGCGTGTGGTGCCTTTTCCCTTCGGAGAAGTTTGACGGGCTGCGGATCGTCACGAAGGAAGCCGTGATTCGGTATGGGAAGCCAAAGCGCATTTACTCGGACAACGGGAAAATTGATCGATCCGAGGTGCTGCAGTATGCGTGCGCCGAGATGGGGATTACGTTGATTCACACCCAGCCGTATGATCCGCAAAGCAAAGGGAAGATCGAACGGTTCTTCCGCACCGTACAGACGCGGTTTTATCCGCTGTTGGAGCTGAATCCGCCGAAGTCGCTCGAAGAGCTGAACGAACGCTTTTGGAGGTGGCTGGAAGAGGAGTATCATCGAAAACCGCACGCCTCGCTCGATGGGAAAACGCCGCATGAGGTGTTTCAGTCTCAGGTGGAACGGGTGGTGTGGATCGAAGACATCGATTGGCTGGACGCGATTTTCCTAAAACGGGAACACCGCAAGGTGAAAGCCGATGGCACGATCACCCTGAATAAGCAGCTATACGAAGTGCCGCCTCGGTTTATTGGACAATCGATTGAGCTCCGCTATGACGAACGAGGCGTCTATGTGTACGAAGAGGGCAAACGGGTGGCGGAGGCCGTTCGGGTTCGTTTGGAGGACAACGCCTATGTGAAGCGCCACCGGTCGCCGTTTGCGACGGTTTCGGTGAAGGAGGGAGAACAGAATGTATAAAACATTTTATTCCCTCTCACGGGATCCGTTTGCGAAAGAAACAGACCCGTCCGAGGCGTATCAAGGAGCGCCATTTCAGGAAGCGCTGCGGGCGCTGGAGTACGTGAAGCGAATGCGGGGGATCGGGCTGTTGATCGGAGAGCCGGGGGCGGGCAAAACGTTCGCCCTTCGGGCGTGGAAGGAATCGTTGTCCCCTTCCTTGTATCATGTGGTCTACTTCCCGTTATCGACAGGAGGTGTGATGGATTTTTACCGTGGGCTGGCCCTTGGGTTGGGGGAAGAACCTAAATACCGCAAGGTGGATCTCTTCCGCCAAATCCAGCAGGCCATTGAGCGGTTGTATGATGAACGGCGGATCACACCGGTGTTTATGTTGGATGAGATGCATTTCGCCAAAGATGCGTTCTTGCAGGATATCGCGATCTTGTTCAACTTTGAGATGGATTCGACGAACCCGTTTGTCTTGATTTTGGCCGGGCTGCCCCATTTACAGGGGAAGCTGCGGCTTAATCAGCATCGCCCGCTTGACCAACGGATCATCATGCGATGCCGGATGGGGCCGCTGGAGAAGGAAGAAGTGTCGGGCTGCATCGAGCATCGGATGAAACAGGCTGGGGCGAAGCATCCGATCTTCACCCCATCGGCGTTGGAGGCCATCGCGCTGCAATCGCGGGGATGACCTCGGTTGATCAACACATTGGCCACGACATGCCTGTTATACGGGCATCAGCTGAAAAAGGACGCCATTGACGAAGAAGTGGTGCGCATGGCCGCAGAGGAAATGGGGTATTAGCACGAAAGGGGCCGAATCGGCCTCTTTTGTGCCTTCTCTTTTCCATCGGTCCATCAGGCGCGCTGGAAATCTTTATCTGAAAGAGCGTGCAAACGTTCCGAAAAAATGTGCAAAATCCGCAATAATCCGCAAAAATTTTGCACATTATTTCGGAATCCATCTGAAATAATTTGAAAAAGGGATTCTGAAATAATGTGCTAATTTACAAATTCTTTCAAAAACAAATGGACAAGTTTGACAAGCAGGTAGATACTTCTGTGGGAATTATTTTGTGCGATTTAGATGAACTATATAAATGCACCTTGAAAAGTTAACTTTTCGATTACGCGGCACACCCCAAGCGCCGCAACACTTCCTCCGGGCGTTCCTGAATGTAATGAACAAATCGTTGAACCGCTTGCAGGATCTCGTGGCGGTCTTTGTGAAAGGCGTTGGCGATCACCGTATCCTTCAGCCATTTCCACAAACGCTCGATCGGGTTGAGCTGCGGCGAGTAGGGCGGGAGATACAGGAAA
>NZ_BCQG01000104.1 GCF_001544315.1 Geobacillus jurassicus NBRC 107829 | reverse complement strand
AACATTGGATGTAGCTATTACTCCAGACAGAAAAGGAATTGAGAGATATTTGGAAGAAAAAATACTTCCATTCTATGAAAGATTAGTAAAAAGAGCAGAATTGATAGATGCTGAACAGGTTAATGAATTAAAGGATAGGTTCAAGAGAATTTTAAAAAATATATTAGAAGGCAATTATACGTCTTGGAAGGTGGACGCTAAAGTAAAGGGATTTATGTATCCTGCAGGATCTACTATTCCAATAACACTGAAACATTCAGCAATACCTATGATGAATTCCATGAGAAATGTTGATGCAGAGTGTCGAGGATTAATTACAGATTTATACATTTCAAACACAGATGATGGTGTGAATAGTTCATGGGAGGAGTTATTTAAATGAAAGATTTACCTTTACGAAGAGGGCAACTAGTTACAACATTTGGTCCGGGATCTCTTGTCGTCAGCCCGGAAGGAGAAACAGCAATTATAGGCGCTTTAGATAAATGGTATTATGATAAACATGGCAATCGATTAAATTCATTGCATGAATATGAAGTACAAGAACCAAGGTTAAAATCGCTATTGAAAGTTAACAAGCTTTTTCTTCCCCCTGATTTTAGATCAGGAAGTCAATATAGAGGGGAAGGAAATGCGATACAACAAACAAATACTGACGTATATATACCTTTATTGCGTTTCCCAACATGGCATTACTGTCCAAAATGTAAAACTTTATACCAATTACCACTCTCATCACGCACAAGTTGGTATCACTGCAGAGAATGTAATAAATTAACTAAAATGATTCAAGTACCTTTTGTCATTGTGTGTGAGCATGGTCATATCTCAGATTTTCCTTGGCGCGAATGGGTGCATAAAAATGAAAATACTCTTTGCGAAGGAACACTGAAACTAGTGTCAACCGGAGGAACAACATTAGACTCTCTGAAAGTTGAATGTAGCTGCGGAAAAGATCGTTCCCTAAAAGGGATTATGATAAAAAATAAGGGAGATAAGCAAAATAATAAAAGCGCTCTAAGCGTTATGCTAAATGAAGAAGATGAAAAAGAGTATACTTGTCCGGGAACAAAGCCATGGTATGGTTCCTTAGAAGAAAAAGATGAATGTTCTGCATATCCTGTTGCTGTTTTAAAAAATTCTATCAATGTGTATTTTCCTGTTAAAGTCAGTGCTATTCATATTCCTGGTGATAGGAGTGCTGAAATTGAATATCTAATTAATTTATTTGAAAAAAGAGGTATAACAAGCTCTTTGATTGAGACTCATGAAACTATGAATGGAAAAATTGAATTTATAAAAAAATTATGTCCACCTGAAATTAGTGATTACACAGATTCAGATATCGAGAGAGCAATTATCTATATTCAGCAAGGAGATATTAGTCAGGAGCAGGAGAATAATCAATCGGAATGGATAGAACATCAACTGCGCGAAAAAGAATTTGAAACTTTATCAGAAGAGGTTGATCATTCCGAAAATTTAAAAGTCCTAAAAGAATGGCAATGTAATGAGATAGATGAAACAGATATAAGAACTTTTTTTAGTAAAGTGAATCGGGTTACGAAATTAAAAGAAACTATTGTTTTTACAGGATTTAACAGACTTAAAACAAATATTGAGCATCTAAATATATTTGAAATAAGAGAAGGAAGAAAATTACTGTTCAAAGATCCAGATGCTCCGGAAAACAACTGGCTTCCTGCATATAAAGTATATGGAGAAGGTATATTTTTCACCTTGAATACAGAAAGACTGAAAATTTGGGAAGAACAGCCCAGTGTCCGAGAATATTATAAAAAATATTTAGAACGTTATCGTAACAGCAATCATTTTATTGATAGTAGTATTTATAATCCTAGATTTGTTTTACTTCATACTTTATCACATATTCTGATCAATGAATTGTCATTAACATGTGGATATAATACGGCTTCCATTCGCGAAAGATTATATTTACATGAAACTCAGTCCGGAGTTCTTATTTATACTTCCTCCGGAGACAGTGATGGTACTTTTGGTGGACTTGTTCGGATGGGACTAACAAAAAACTTTTTCTCGGTTGTTTATAGAGCCTTGGAAAAAGCTAAATGGTGCAGTTCTGATCCAGTATGTACAGAAATTGGAATGTCTTTAGGTCAAGGATTGAATCGACTAAATGGTGCAGCGTGTCATAGTTGTGCCTATCTTCCTGAAACTTCATGCGAATTGCAGAATTTATCATTGGATCGTTCCTTATTAATTGATCAGGAAATAGGATTTTTTAATACAATATAATTACTTTTTCTGTGATAGCACTATATATTAATTGACAAAATTGGACAAATGTGAAATATTTATACGAGGTTTAGCTCTTCACCATAAAATTACTTAATTTTTCGCTAGAAATTTGTTAAAGATCATCTGGATAATGACCGTATAAATAATTAAATGAAACAAACAAAGAATGAAACACTATTTGCAAAAAATTAATTGTTTGTTGAGTACATATTATGGTGATGTCAAATTAAAAATATTAGGTAAATCGTCAAATTAAATTAACTGTAGATGAGCAAATTCACTAACATAAATTTACAGTCAAACAAAAAAGGAGACATGAACCGGACTCCTTGGTTAGAATAGATGTGCTGCCAACTACCCATAAGGAGGTTCATGTCTCATGAATCAATGAGCACATCACCAAGGAATCCACAAGTTTTTCCTAGCGTTAGGGTTGGCGTTGCATTTCTCCAAACCGGTTCTGAAGCATCTCGTTCATATCGTTGATGCCTTGACGACCAAGGGGGTTTCGGGAACATGGAACGATCTTCAT
>NZ_BCQG01000103.1 GCF_001544315.1 Geobacillus jurassicus NBRC 107829 | reverse complement strand
CTGCGGATGAATGGGCCCGCAGGCAGCTTCTTCGAATGAACCGAGCGCCGGGCTTCCCCAGGCTCCAGCCGGATGGCCAAAGGCCAGAAGGCGGTCAGCCGGGAAGACCGGCGCGGGCTGGAATCCTTAGTCTTTGTATTTCTTTAACCGCTCCTCAAGCTCACGTCGCATCTGTTCGATATCTTCATCAACCTCTTTGCTTTTGGCGCTTTGGGCAGCAAGCTGCTCTTCGTAGCCCCGGAGCCAATCCGGCACGATCTCGCGGCGAATGACTCTAGCGCCGCCAGGGCTGTGAATGGTCACTTCATTTGGATCAATTCCAGCCTGAATCCGTTGCACTTTTTCATTCAAGAAATAGATCAGAAAAGCAATCGGTTCGCGGATGTCATTTCGTTGCATAATCCGCCTGGCCGTTTGAATCAGCTCATCCATCCAGTTGCCGCCGAAAGCTTTTTGCGCCAAGACCGCTATCTTCGTGAATTGCTGTTCTGTTATGTACCGGTCATAAGCCTGCATTACAGCCAAAAACTGCAAATACCGATCATCTGCTTGAGCTTCCTTTTTCTCTTCCAAGGCAACGACAACCGGCTCAACGACTTTCTCTCTGATTTGAAAGCGGATCGCCGCAACTTTTCGTTTTTCCCTTATTTCTTCGTATGTGAACATGATGTCCGTCTTCTCCGAAATCTCCTTCTTGGCAGGATTAAGCACTCGTTTTTTGAAATTGTGGTATTCCGAATACTTGTCCCCTGCTCCAACCATCATCCGCAAATCATCCAGGCGAATCACGACCTCCCACATATATTGCCAACGCTTTAAAAGCTCGTACATGCGGATGGAGTAAGAGCTTTTCAGTTCCATCACATTCTTTAGGCGATAGGTCGTGAATTCCCTTTTCAACTGCAGGAGATAGGGCTTCAAGCGAGGGTCAAAGGCCAAGCTGACATAGCCGGAATGCTCGTCGTATTCCACATATGAAACCCAGCTCAGTTGTTTGAGCTTCTGTCCTTCTCTGATCTCAAGCACCTTGCGCATCAAATTTTTCGTGATCTCCCGCAGCTCCGTGTATTTAGGGCTTCCCCGATATCCGAGCAATTCAGAGAACTCCTGTATCGGCAGCTTATACATTTTAAAATCTGCGTCATCTTTGCGAATCTGGCTTATGATATACAAGATGATCTTCTGTTCGATAGTGGACAGCTTATAGTTTGCCTCAATCAGCGCATTGGACTTCGTCACGGCGCTGTTGTACTGCGGCTGGACAGCCGGAGTCTGCATCCTCTCATCCTCCACCTACTAAATTAGGAAAATAACTCCTTGATCCTATTCTACAAGAAAACACTTGCGTTAAAAAGTACATTTTTTTGTCCATGTACGCTTTATTTATTAAAGCGTACACAAAAAAATCACATGTACGAGATAAACACCAAAAATGTACGCTGGACACCAAAAATGTACGCCGAAACAACCAAAAATGTACGAGATAAACACCAAAAATGTACTCTCCAAATCGCTGAACCCCTTGATAAATCAAGGCTCTTGGCCCCTCCTAAAATATATAAAGATTTAAAAGATATAAATACTAAAAGTATATAAAAGCAGCAAAAAGGGGGTTGCTGCCGCTCAATATACACAAGGGTTTAATATATCTTGCTTTGCTGAAGAAGAAAAACAAACAAGGTCTCCTAGGCCTCGTACGGCCCGTCTGAGACCCTTTTTTTGATGGGTTAATAGTTTTATACCCCCCAAGCTCCAAAACACCAAAATAAGCCGTTTAACGACGTTTTACGACAATATTTGATTTTCTTCCGCGGCGGTGCTTTGAGCAGCTCCTTGATTCTGCTTCGCACGGCCGCGGGCAGCGGAAGGCGTGGATCACGAGTAGCTTCTTCGAACGACCGAGCGCCGGGCTTCCCCAGGCTCCAGCCGGATGGCCAAAGGCCAGGAGGCGGCCGGCCGGGAAGACCGGCGCGGGCTTCGTTCACAGATCAAGCCCTGCAGTGACTTCATCGATTTGTTCCTGCGTAATGCCGATGTAGCGAAGCGTTTCGGCTTGGCTGGAGTGGTTGAGAATTTTTTGGATCATGGCCAAGTCTGTTCCTTGTTTGTATGCGAAATAGCCGAACGTTTTGCGCAGGGAGTGGGTGCCAATGCGGTCCACAATTCCGACTTCTTTGGCGGCCCGGTTCAGGATGTAGTGCGCGTGCTGGCGGCTGATCGCCCTACCTCCTTTTTGGCTGCGAAACAGCGGCTCGTCGCCGCGGGCGTGCGGCCGCTCCTGCGCTAAATACAGCTCGATCAGGCGGCGAGTTTTTCGGTTCAGTGCGACAACCCGAGTCTTTTTCGTCTTCTTTTCCACGATCTCAATGCGTTCGACAACGCCCTTTTGGTTCCTCACATCCCCGACCCTCAGAGCTAAAATATCGCTGATCCGCAATCCCGTATTGATCCCAATCGTAAAAAGGAGTTCGTCCCTCAATGACGAAGCACGCAAAATCTTTTTCATTGCTTCGATTTTTTCCCTATCTTTGATTGGCTGGACGGTATGCAAAATATGACACCCCCTTGTCCATGATGGGGATGAGTAAGATTTTTGGACAAAAAGAGGAAGAACAACAAAGTGGCTTCGTGCTACTTCCTTCAACGTATTTAACGTCAGACAAAAATCTGACATAACGTGCTTTTGTCAGATTTAAAAAAATCCCCTCCACTTCCGGAAGGGGCGAGACAGTCTATTTTTTAGCCACGACAGCGGACGGCGGCTTTTTTCCCGCTCGCAGCTGTGCAAGCGAAAGGCCAAATGTATATTGAAAATGGGGGTAATCTTTGAAGCTTTTCCAATCCCCGCCCCATTCAAGGCCAAGTGACTTTCCGATCTGACCGACGCGAAACCACCGACGGTCGAGGCTCCAGCTGGGGATCAGCGTTCCCTTGAAAACATTGCAGACACAAACATCAAACGCCAATCCGAAATTATGATAGCTGTATCCTCCGCGGGCGTTCGTAACGATCCGTCCAGGCTTCGTGCGACCCAACGCATACAGGCGGTTCTGCTCCTCGATGGTTCGAAACCCTTGCGTAATGATGATGTAAATTCCTTCGTCGTAAGCTTGCCGAATCAACGCCCTAGCTTTATCGGCCACCAACGGATGTAGCCCGGACAGCTTTTTCTCCGCCCGGAAAAGAAGTTCCACCAATTCCACTTCGACTTCCCTCCCATCATCAATTCTGCGGACCTCGGTTCAATGCGATAGTTAGATCTTGAATGGATTTGGTCAACTGATCCAGCTTCGTCTCCATC
>NZ_BCQG01000102.1 GCF_001544315.1 Geobacillus jurassicus NBRC 107829 | reverse complement strand
AAGGTGATTTGACCCCGAGCGGCGGCGAGCCGCAGCTGGACAATGCGAAAAGCGGAGGCCGCCTGCCTATCGGCGAAACGCGCTGAGAGGCCTGCGAGCGGGCTTAGCCCGCCGCAGCAGGACTCGAAGCGTCGCAAGCCGATGGCGGCCGGAGCTGGACAACGAAAAGCGCAGGCTCGCGGCTTCTTCCGACGGTTATCTAGTTTTGAAGGAATGAAAAAACTCTTGACAGCTCAGCGCGAATCATTATAATAGTAAATGTCTAAAGAGATGGCATTTCACAGCGAAACAGTGAATTGCCCATCGTTATGATTCCGCAGTAGCTCAGTGGTAGAGCAATCGGCTGTTAACCGATTGGTCGCAGGTTCGAATCCTGCCTGCGGAGCCATCGTGGAGAGCTGTCCGAGTGGTCGAAGGAGCACGATTGGAAATCGTGTAGGCGCCAACAGCGCCTCAAGGGTTCGAATCCCTTGCTCTCCGCCACTATCCATCAGCATGGCCCGTTGGTCAAGTGGTTAAGACACCGCCCTTTCACGGCGGTAACACGGGTTCGAATCCCGTACGGGTCATTTCCTTGTGGAGGATTAGCTCAGCTGGGAGAGCACTTGCCTTACAAGCAAGGGGTCGGCGGTTCGATCCCGTCATCCTCCACCATTACTTACGAAGAAAGATGTTATCGTCGCGCGGTGGAGCAACGAGCATCCACTTCGTCGAATCCGCTTCGAGTTGCCTCGACGCATCTCGCTTCCTTGAATCAGCTAGTAGAGGAAGAGGCAACGAATAGCACACTCAGAGCATTATCAAAACTTACTGGTTTCCTTATCGTCGCGGGGTGGAGCAGTCCGGTAGCTCGTCGGGCTCATAACCCGAAGGTCGCAGGTTCAAATCCTGCCCCCGCAACCAAAAATGGTCCCGTAGTGTAGTGGTTAACATGCCTGCCTGTCACGCAGGAGATCGCGGGTTCGAGTCCCGTCGGGACCGCCATTGTTTCAAAATTGCGAAAAGAGAAAATGAATAGCTTGGCAGCAACGAGCATATGCATCTTCGAATGTGTTGCGTGTTGCCTCGACGCATCCAGCTTCTTCGAATGAGCTGGCAGAGGAAGAGGCACAACAGCAACCAATGAGCATGGTGAAAAGAAAATATGGCTCGGTAGCTCAGTCGGTAGAGCAAAGGACTGAAAATCCTTGTGTCGGCGGTTCGATTCCGTCCCGAGCCACCATATAATTAAGATACGCATGCCGACTTAGCTCAATTGGTAGAGACGAGCATCCGCTTCATCGAATAAGTTGCGAGTTGCCTCGACGCATCCTGCTTCTTTGAATCGGCTAGCAGAGGAAGAGGCACAGAGCTCAACAATGAGTCACTTTCCTCATTCATATCGTGCCGACTTAGCTCAATTGGTAGAGCAACTGAATCGTAATCAGTAGGTTGCGGGTTCAAGTCCTGCAGTCGGCACCATCTTGGAGGGGTAGCGAAGTGGCTAAACGCGGCGGACTGTAAATCCGCTCCCTTTGGGTTCGGCGGTTCGAATCCGTCCCCCTCCACCATTTTAACAAAGGGGCATAGTTTAATGGTAGAACAGAGGTCTCCAAAACCTCCGGTGTGGGTTCGATTCCTACTGCCCCTGCCATTTTTATGATCATTATGGCGACTATGGCGAAGTGGTTAACGCACCAGATTGTGGCTCTGGCATGCGTGGGTTCGATTCCCACTAGTCGCCCTTGCTCTTTGGCGTTGGGGTATAGCCAAGCGGTAAGGCAACGGACTTTGACTCCGTGATGCGTTGGTTCGAATCCAGCTACCCCAGCCACGAATGCGGAAGTAGTTCAGCGGTAGAACACCACCTTGCCAAGGTGGGGGTCGCGGGTTCGAGTCCCGTCTTCCGCTCTCGATCAAGGCGGCATAGCCAAGTGGTAAGGCAGAGGTCTGCAAAACCTTTATCCCCGGTTCGAATCCGGGTGCCGCCTCCATCTAATGAATAAAAAGTGTTGACAGATGTAAGATGATTTGATAAAATATTGATTGTCGCGCCGATGTGGCGGAACTGGCAGACGCGCACGACTCAAAATCGTGTGGGGTAGCCCCCCGTGTGGGTTCGACTCCCACCATCGGCATCGAAAATAGGAGAAAGGCTTTAGGGACAAGGGGTTTCACATAAGTGAAATCCCTTGTTTTTTTATTTACCGAATACGATTCGAGAAAAGAAAATCGTGTGCGTACAATCGTGCTCGGTGAGGTGAAATGGAAAGTGGGAAGAATAGAAAATGAGAGAGAATTGCAGAGAAAGAGCAAGAGAGGAAGAAGAGGGGAGCTAAGTCGTGAGGAGTTGTTGCTAATATCTGACGACATCGGAGAAATTGAATACACATTTGAGGAATTGTTAGAGATACTGTAGATGAGCATTTTTCATTACAATAATTTCCATAATCAAAGAGACAAACAGGGTCCCCCTTAGGCGACATGGAGCTGTTTTTTGATCACATCAATGGGAATATCTTGTTTTGCTGCATCGTAAATGAATTCAACCAAGCTGTGTCCTTTCCGAGCCCGAAGCAGCTCCAACCCAGCCGAAAGATTCTGATGGAATTCAGCGATGCTATACACGCAAGCCAACAACACGGTCACCCAGTACCGTTTGACGGCTCGAACGTGGCGAACGCGATACCCATCGAGCTGCAGCTGGTCTTTCGCCTGCCGGAAAAAGCATTCGATCGTCCAACGCTGGGCGCAGCAACGCAAGATCTCTTCATCGTCGAGCTCCCGATCGGTGCTCAAGACGACATGGATGTAAATTATCATTTTATTTCAGCACAAAACGTCTATTTTTTTGCACATTCTTTCAGAAAGCCCTCTCCCCTTTTCTGAAGGAATGTGCTAAATTTTTTGTGAATTGTTTCGGACGAAGATTTCCATTCGTTTCAGGGGGGAGGAAGTGTGATCCAGTTTCATGACTTTGGCATTGACATTCAAACGTATACGGATCGTGGGAAAGAGAATGATTTTCCCGACGTGAACCAATGCCCCCACTGTCCATCCCGTCGCCCCTTGCACCGTCATGGATACTACCAACGCTATGCCTTGACGGCAGAGGGGGAATATCGCCTTTGGATTGTTTTCTGCAAAGAAAAAATACAGAGTTTTGCAAGGAAAAGTGCAGAGAATTACAACTTGACATGGAGCCTCTGGGGGCGTGATTAAAAAGCCAGGAATCCAGCAATATCAAGGGCTGGCTATGCCTAAAAAGGCTATCACGCCCCCCACTCCATGTCAAGTTGGCCTAAGCCAAATTCTCTGCAGATCTCTGTATTTTTATTTTGCAATAAACA
>NZ_BCQG01000101.1 GCF_001544315.1 Geobacillus jurassicus NBRC 107829 | reverse complement strand
TTGAGCACCGACCGGGGGCTCGACGATGAAGAGATCTTGCGTTGCTATGCCCAACGTTGGACGATCGAGTGTTTTTTCCGGCAGGCGAAAGATCAGCTGAAGCTTGATGGATACCGCGTCCGCCACGTTCGGGCCGTCAAACGGTACTGGGTGACCGTGTTGTTGGCTTGCGTGTACAGCATAGCCGAATCTCAACAAGACCTCTCCGCCGGACTGGAGCTTCTTCGGTCGCGGAAAGGACACAGCGTCGTGGAGTTCATTTATGACGCCGCGAAGCAAGATATTCCCATTGATGTTGTCAAAAAACAGCTCCATGTCGCCTAAGGGATACCCTGTTTGTCTCTTAAACCATGGAAATTATTGTAATCAAAAATGCTCATCTACAGTAAATTAATTGATATCATGACTTATGATTCCTCCAATACCACATGGTGTAGTATTGCCAATATTTCAGAAAGACAGAGATGTTGGAGGGGAAAAAATGATATTTCGTAAAGGAGAACTGTTTTGTGGTCCAGGAGGACTTGCTTTAGGTGCAAAGTGGGCAAAAGTAACTGATGAAAACGGAAATATTTACAAGATTAATCATGCTTGGGCAGTTGATTACTGTGAATCAGCATGTAAAACTTATCGTAGGAATATTTGTGGTAATCCAGATGATCCTACTGTATATGTAAAGGATGTCAAGGATTTGGATATTGAGAGTTTACCTCCAATAGATGCATTCTCTTTTGGTTTTCCTTGCAATGATTATAGCATTGTGGGAGAACAAAAGGGTATAGAGGGAAAATACGGTTCACTTTATACCTATGGGATAAAAGTCATTAATTATCATAATCCTTTATTTTTTGTAGCAGAAAATGTAGGTGGACTTAAGAGTGTAAATGACGGGAAGGCTTTTATTCAGATATTAAGAAAACTATCTGAAGCTGGAAAAGGATATAAGCTTGTTCCTCATTTATATAAGTTCGAAGAATATGGAGTGCCGCAGACTCGTCACCGAATTATTATTGTGGGTATCCGTAGTGACCAAAATGTAGAGTTTAAAGTTCCCGCGCCGACAACGCCAGATTGTTACATTACTTCGAGAGAAGCTATTACTAATCCGCCAATACCGGCAGATGCACCGAATCATGAATTTACTCGTCACAAAGCAAAAACAGTTGAAATGTTGAAATATATACCTCCAGGAGAAAATGCATGGTATGAAGGAATTCCTGAAGAACTTCGACTAAAGGTAAAACGCACTCGAATGAGTCAAATTTATAGAAGACTTCATCCTGATTATCCTTCATATACTATAACAGGAAGTGGAGGGGGAGGTACTCATGTATACCATTGGGAAGAACCAAGAGCATTAACGAATAGAGAAAGAGCTAGGTTACAAACTTTTCCTGATGATTTTATTTTTGAAGGAAGCAAAGAAAAAGTACGTCAGCAAATTGGAATGGCTGTTCCTCCAAAAGCAGCAAAAGTTATTTTTGAGGCAATATTAAAAACTTTTGCCGGTATTCCTTATGAATTTGTGGAACCAAAATGGAATATAGAAGAATTATTAAAATCAAATGAACCTTTACAATCTCTTACTAACTAAGAGTTTTGGAATAAGGTCAAATAGCGAATGATTATCTTTCCATTTCTTACTTTTTATGGATATCCAAATATTTTTTAAGTATAACAAAGAAGATAAAATTTATTTTTCTTTACTTCTTTACTTACTTTTAATCTAAAGTTATTAGATTCTACTCTAAACAGATTTTAATATAAATTCCAAGATTTTAGGCACGCCGGATAGGATGAAGCTGAAATATTGGAGCTGAAATATTGGAGCTGAAATATATGGCATATACGGTTCCATATAGATGCAACGAAAAAGTTTACCATATCCTTGACGGAAAAGTGGCTTGTCCATTTTTCGACAGTCGATCCAATGCTCGGTAAAAGCTGCAAATGGTAAAGCTTCAAATTGCATCTATACAGAAATCATTCGTTCAAGTGCAACGGCTGGGGAACGATTGCTGTTTCGAACGTTGAAAACATTCTTACCCGATGATTATATCGTATATTATGAGCCAGAAATTCAAGGGAGACGTCCTGATTTTGTCATCATTGGTCCAGATTTAGGGATTGTCGTTTTGGAAGTAAAAAACTATACGCTGTCTACGCTTCTTCAACTAAACAATGATGAGTGGACGATTGTAAATAGAGCAGGAGAACAAACTACGGTAAAAAGTCCGTTTAAACAAGCGCGTGAAAATGCTTTTCATATTGTGAATGTATTAAAAAGAGACAAAAACTTAGTGCACTTAGAAGGAAAATATCGATTTCAATTAAAATTTCCTTACGGGTATGGGGTTGTGTTTACTCGTTTAACACAGAAAGATTTAGTAAAAAAGCAACTTTATCCAGTGATTGACCCCAATCTTTGTTTATTACGCGATGAAATTGATCCAGATAAAGAATCGTTTAGCGAGGAAGTGTTATTTGAAAAAATATTAAATATCATTAGCTTTGCATAAAAAAATTTTCGCTTTGTCAAGTAGCTGAAGACAAAAAAGGATGCAACAAATAAAAAAACTCCTTATAATTAGGAATGTTTCTGTTCCACACAACACCTAATTACAAGGAGGTCTTCTCATGGATTGTACCACATTTCAAGCGGTTTGGAAAGAGCTCGATGTGCGTGTTTTTTCGAAACTAATCCCTATCATCGACGTAGATAAATACATCAAAAAGCTGTCTGCGTATCGTTTTTTACAATTGTTGATTTTTGCGCAAATCAACGAAATCGACAGCTTGACAGCGATGGCGAAACACGTAAAAGACACGAAAGAGCTTCACACGGAATTGGAGTTTGATGCCATTAGTACGTCGCAACTATCAAGGAAGCTAAAACATCTTTCTCCATCGTTATTCGAGACGATTTTCCATCATCTCGTACAGACGATTCAGCGTCAACTCCAAGCAACACCGACGGTTGAACAGATTCGTCGATTACACATTATTGATTCGACAACGATGAGCATGTGCATCGGGCAATATACGTGGGCAACGTTTCGGAAAACCAAAGCAGGCGTTCGCCTTCATTTGCGGGTGGTGGTGCAAAACGACATGACGATTCCTGATCGATGGGTTCTTCTTCCTGCCAAACACGCAGATCGAACACAAATGGAGGAACTCATCACCTACGATGAGGAAGCCATTTATTTATTCGATCGGGGATATGTCGATTACCAGCAGTTCGATCGATTGTGCGAAGAAGGAATTTCGTTCATCACCCGTTTGAAAGACAATGCGATTGTCGAAGTATGGAATGAACAACGCCCAGATGACGAGTCGATTATGCGGGATCAAGAAGGGGTTCTTGGGACGAACAAGACGAAAATGAAACATCCCCTTCGCCTGATTCAAACGAAGGACAGCGAAGGAACGGTCATTGTCTTAGTGACCAATTGTTTCGATCGATCCGCCAAGGAAATCGCAGATTTGTATCGCTGTCGGTGGAAAATTGAAACGTTTTTTAAATGGATGAAGCAACATTTACGAATCAAACGGTTTTGGGGAACGAGCGAGAACGCGGTGTATACGCAAATCTGGGTGGCACTT
>NZ_BCQG01000100.1 GCF_001544315.1 Geobacillus jurassicus NBRC 107829 | reverse complement strand
CCAAACGTTCGTCAAATTTTACAAATCCAGCTGTCGTACTATACAATAAACGAATAGAAGCGAGAGATGGAGGTGTTCGGCGTGAACGGAAAGAAAAAGGAGACGGTCGTTCCGCTTTTGCCGCTGCGAGGGCTGCTCGTGTTTCCGACGATGGTGCTCCATTTGGATGTCGGGCGCGAGAAATCGGTCAAAGCGCTCGAACAAGCCATGGTCGAGGATCATATGATTTTGCTGACGTCGCAAAAAGACGTCGCCATCGACGAGCCGGACATGGACGACTTATATAAAATGGGAACGATCGCGCGCGTCAAGCAGCTGCTGAAGCTCCCAAACGGCACGTTCCGCGTGCTTGTCGAAGGCGTCGCCCGGGCGCTCATCACGGAAGTGGTCAGCGAGGAGCCGTATTTTCTCGTCAAAGTCGAGAAGTTTGTCGATCGGGCGGCGAAAGATTTGGAAGATGAGGCGCTCAAGCGGACGATGCTTGAATACTTCGAGCAGTACATAAACTTGTCAAAACGGCTGTCGGTTGACATTTACGCCTCGATTGTTGACATCGATGAGCCGGGGCGAATGGCAGACATCATCGTTTCGCACCTGCCGCTCAAACTCGAGGAAAAGCAGCGCATTTTGGAAACGATCGACGTCAAAGAGCGCCTCAATAAAATCATCCAAATTTTGCACAATGAAAAAGAAGTGCTTCAGCTTGAGAAAAAGATCAGCGCCCGCGTCAAGCAGTCGATGGAGCGGACGCAAAAAGAATACTATTTGCGTGAACAGATGAAGGCGATCCAAAAAGAGCTCGGCGAAAAAGAAGGAAAAATGGGCGAAGTCGAGGAGCTGAAAGAAAAAATCGAGGCGGCCGGCATGCCGGAGCATGTGAAACAAACGGCATTGAAGGAGCTTGACCGCTATGAAAAAATTCCGGCGACCTCAGCGGAAAGCGCGGTCATCCGCAACTACCTTGATTGGCTCATCGCCTTGCCGTGGTCGAAGGAAACGGAAGACATCCACGACATTAAACGGGCGGAAGCGATTTTAAACGAGGAGCATTACGGGCTCGATAAAGTGAAAGAACGGGTGCTTGAATTTTTATCTGTCAAGCAGCTGACGAAATCGTTAAAAGGTCCGATTCTTTGCCTCGCCGGACCGCCGGGGGTCGGCAAAACGTCGCTCGCCCGTTCGATCGCCAAAGCGCTCGGCCGCCGCTTTGTCCGCGTCTCGCTCGGCGGCGTCCGCGATGAATCGGAAATCCGCGGCCATCGCCGCACGTATGTCGGCGCGATGCCGGGGCGCATTATTCAAGGGATGAAAAAAGCAGGCACGATCAACCCGGTCTTTTTGCTCGATGAAATTGACAAAATGTCAAGCGACTTCCGCGGCGACCCATCGGCCGCCATGCTCGAGGTGCTCGATCCTGAACAAAACCATACGTTCAGCGACCATTACATTGAAGAGCCGTACGATCTATCAAAAGTCATGTTTATCGCCACGGCCAACCATTTGGCGGCGATTCCGCAGCCGCTTTTGGATCGGATGGAAGTGATCCACATACCAGGCTACACGGAAGTGGAGAAGCTGCATATCGCCAAGCGGCACTTGCTGCCGAAACAAGTGACGGAACATGGATTGAAAAAAGCGGCGCTCCAAGTCCGCGACGACGCGATGCTCGATATCATCCGCCATTATACGCGCGAAGCCGGGGTGCGGGAGCTTGAGCGGCAGCTCGCCTCCATCTGCCGGAAAGCGGCCCGCCTCATCGTTTCCGGAGAGAAAAAGCGGGTTGTGATCACGAAAAACAATCTTGAGGAATTTTTAGGGAAGCGAAAATACCGCTACGGCCAAGCGGAGGCGGAAGACCAAGTCGGCGTGGCGACCGGGCTGGCGTATACGGCGTTTGGCGGCGATACGCTCGCGATCGAAGTGTCGCTTGCTAAAGGCAGTGGGAAGCTTGTGTTGACCGGCAAGCTTGGCGATGTGATGAAAGAATCGGCGCAAGCGGCGTTCAGCTATGTGCGGTCGCGCGCTGAGGAGCTCGGAATTGATCCGAAATTCCACGAGAAATATGACATTCACATTCACGTTCCGGAAGGCGCAGTGCCAAAAGACGGGCCGTCGGCCGGGATTACGATCGCGACCGCGCTCATTTCCGCCTTGACGGGCAAGCCGGTCAGCCGCTTCGTTGGCATGACCGGGGAAATTACGCTGCGCGGCCGCGTCCTTCCGATCGGCGGGCTGAAAGAGAAAACGTTAAGCGCCCACCGCGCCGGATTGAAAACGGTCATTTTGCCGAAAGACAATGAAAAAGATTTGGCCGACATTCCGGAAACGGTGAAGCGCGACTTGCGCTTTGTGCTCGTTGCTCATCTCGATGAGGTGCTGCCGCATGCGCTGGTGGGGTGGAAGCGATGAATGTGACGAAAGCGGAGCACGCAATCAGCGCCGTCAAGCCGGAACAATATCCGGCCGGCGGACGGCCGGAAGTGGCGCTCGCCGGCCGCTCGAACGTCGGCAAATCATCGTTCATCAACAAAATGATCAACCGGAAAAACTTGGCGCGCACTTCCTCAAAGCCAGGCAAAACGCAGACGTTGAACTTTTATTTGATCAACGATTCGTTTTACTTCGTCGATGTTCCCGGCTACGGCTTTGCTCGCGTCTCGAAGCAGGAGCGGCAAAAGTGGGGGAAAATGATGGAGACGTACTTTACGACGCGCGAGGAGCTCAAGGCGGTGGTCCTGCTTGTTGACTTGCGCCATCCGCCGACGAAAGACGATGTGATGATGTACGAGTTTTTGAAACATTATGAGATTCCGGTGATCGTCATCGCGACGAAGGCGGATAAAGTGCCGCGCGGCAAGCATCAAAAACACGCGAAAATCGCGCGCGAGACGCTGCGGATGGCTGACGGCGACCCGCTCATTTTGTTTTCCGCCGAGACCGGGCAAGGAAAAGACGAAGCATGGGCGGCGCTTTTGCCGTTTGTGGCCTCATGATGAAAACACCAGCGATTCGGCTGGTGTTTTCACTTCCAAGGCTATTTTCGCCTAGCCCATAATAGATAGATGCCGATGGCGACGAGCCCGAGCGGCCAAAACTTCCAGACAGAGGAAAGGCCGGCTTGGACGAGATGAAAGAATGGCTGGCCGCGGCCGGAGAACGTCAGCACGACAGCGAGAAGCAAAAAAAGCACGCCAAAGCCGGCCCCGCCTTTTTGCTTGCGGCTGCTGGCGAAAAAAGCGAGCGCGATGAGGAAAAAAAACATGTTCACGCCGCGGGGCCAGAACGAAAAAGCCCCTGCAAGCAACAACTGGGCGCCAAAGCCAAGCAAAAGAAAGCCGGGGAAAAGGGAAGCATATTCGCGCGCTGAATGCGCCTGGCCGAGCAGGGCGGCGCCGCAAATGGCAAGCAAGGCCGGCCACCCTTGGAAGAAACGCAAAAATGGAGCTTCCAGCTGTCCAGCGAGAAAATACAGCCCGAGGCCGATGAACAAGATGCCGGAGAATACGGCTCGGTTTTTCATCGTCGCGTCCCCCGTTTCCCATTTAGACATGTTTGTGGTAGAATGGTCACTGTCTACAGTTTAGCATAGCTTTGGAGGCATGTTCACAATG
>NZ_BCQG01000099.1 GCF_001544315.1 Geobacillus jurassicus NBRC 107829 | reverse complement strand
CTCCAAATGAGGGATAGCACACCACAAAAGATCAAAACAAAGTCGCTTGCCGTTAACAACAAGACAGCTCGTCCTCCCCACGAACAAACCAAAAACGAGGCATCGCCGCCTCGATCCCCCTCAACACAGCCGTCAAATGTCCGCCATGCCAACAGCCAGTGGAAATGGAGGGGGATCATCGCCATTAGCGCACCTCAACCCAGCCGTTTTTGATCGCCACAACAACGGCCTGCGTCCGGTCGTTGACGTTTAATTTTTGCAAGATGCTGCTGACGTGGTTTTTCACTGTTTTTTCGCTAATGTAAAGCGCTTCGCCGATGGCGCGGTTGCTTTTGCCGTCCGCCAACAGCTGCAGCACTTCACACTCGCGCCGCGTCAACAAATGAAGCGGACGGCGCACCTCTTGCTTGACCGCCGCGCCGCCTCTTTCCGTCGTCAGGCGGCGATATTCGCGGATCAAGTTGTGCGTCACTTTCGGATGCAAGTACGATCCGCCTTCGGCGACGATTCTCACCGCTTCGATGAGCGTATCAGCGTCCATCTCCTTCAACAAATACCCCGTCGCCCCGGTCTGCAAAGCGCGCATGACATAGTTTTCATCGTCATGGATCGACAACACGACGACTTTCGTATCAGGATACGCTTCAATCAACTGTTTCGTCGCCTCAACACCGTTTATGTCCGGCATGTTGATATCCATCAGCACCAAATCCGGGCGGTATGTTTCGACGATCGAAAGCGCCTCGCTTCCGTCGCTTCCTTCGGCCACGACTTCAAAATCGCCTTCAAATTCCAAAATGCGCTTAATGCCCTCGCGAAACAGCTGGTGATCATCGATAATGGCGATGCGTGTTTTCATCGTTTTTTCTCCTCCTTGTTCGTCTCGTCAGTCGAACGGTCGAGCGGGACGCGAATGAATACGGTCGTTCCACCGCCGAGCTTTGAACGGATGGCCAGCGTGCCGCCGAGCAGCTCCACCCGCTCCCGCATCCCGATCAAGCCGAACGCATTTTCTTTTTTCACCGATGGATCAAACCCTTTGCCATCGTCCTTGACGCTGACAAGCAGATGGCGGCACGTCATTTCCATCTTGACATCGATATGGCGCGCTTCGGCGTGCTTTAAGGCATTTTGCACCGACTCTTGGACAAGCCGAAACACGGCCGCTTCCATCCGCGACGGCAGCCGAATTTCTTCGCCGATATGTACAAAGGAAATATGGACTCCGTTATTATATTCTTCGGTCGTTTGCAAATATTTTTTTAGCGTCGGAACCAGTCCTAAATCATCAAGCGCCATCGGCCGCAAGTCGTATATGATGCGGCGCACTTCGGACAAAGCGGAGCGCACCATTTTGCGGAAGTCGCGAATTTCGGCGATCGCCACTTCAGTCCCCCGTTCTTTGATCACTTTTTCGACGAGGTCCGACCGGAGCAACACATGGGCGAGCAGCTGCGCTGGGCCGTCATGGATTTCCCGCGACAGCCGACGCCGCTCTTCTTCCTGGGCTTCGATGATTTTCAGACCGAATTCCTGTTTTTGCTTCGCTCCTTCAATGAGTTCGCCGACTTGGCGGAAATCGTTGTTTAAATAATTGAGCACGACGGTAATCTGCCCGACTAAGCGGTCGGCGCGCTCAATGATTTGCATCAAGCCCGCCAGCCGCCGCTCGAGCTCATCGCGGCGCAGGCGCAACTGTTTCTCCCGCTCGCGCACCATTGCCAACTTCATATGCAAGTCATGAGCCTGTTCATACGCCTTGCGAATATCTTGCTCCGAGTGGGAGAAAAAGTTTTGGCTCACATCCGACAGGCGGCGGCGCGCCCGGCGCGCCTCCATTTCGAGCCGGTCCGCTTCTTTGATCGTCTGCACCGTCAGCTGCTTTACCTCCTCGAGCTCGCGAAGCAAACGGTCATGCTCTTGGCGCGACTGCTCACCGATGCGAAAAATTTCATCTTTGCTATGTTGAACAGTGTCGATCATTTTTTCGACAATCTGATCTAACTGCTTCACATCCCAACGTTTTTCCTCTGCCATTTGCTAACCTCCAGCAGCGCTGCCAAACAATGCGCATGGGCGCCAACAAAATTTGTTTGAAGGAAAAAAGTTGTCGATTTATAATAATAAAAGCATGCTCTATCTATTGCTCTTTTATTTTTAGTTTACCATATTGAGAACAGAGCGCTAGCCGTTCGTGCAAAAAAATGAACAAATAAACCGTTTGCACGATGTTGATCGTTGAGGTGTTTCGCTTTGTTGCAAAAATATTACACGGTTAAAGGATACGGTGAACACGAAATCGTGATTGAAAAATCACGGTTTATCTGCTATGTCAACCGCGCGGAAACGGAAGAAGAGGCCGTCGCCTTTATTCAACAGATCAAGAAGAAGCATTGGGACGCCACCCACAACTGCTCCGCCTATTTGATTGGGGAGCATGATCAAATCCAGAAGGCAAACGACGACGGAGAGCCGAGCGGCACTGCAGGCGTGCCGATGCTTGAAGTGCTGAAGAAAAAAGGGCTGAAAGACACCGTTGCCGTCGTCACCCGCTATTTCGGCGGCATCAAGCTCGGTGCGGGCGGGTTGGTGCGCGCCTACAGCCGCGCCGTCGCCGAAGGCTTGAACGCCGCCGGCATCGTCGAGCGTCGGCTCATGCGCATCATGCATGTGACGATCGATTATCCATGGCTTGGGAAAGTGGAAAATGAGCTGCGCTCGTCGATATATAGCATCAAACATATTCATTACGCTGACCGCGTCACGTTTGACGTTCTCGTTCCTGAGGACAGCCAGCCTTCGTTCAGCGAATGGATGACTGAATTGACAAACGGAAGGTCCGACATTCAATCAGGAGCAACAGAATATGCCGAACAGCTGCTTCCGCCTTCCTAAAACGAAACCGTAAAAGAAAGAAGGGTTAAACGATGAATCATACAAGAAAAACAGTGAAAAAGCGAAAGAAAAAAAAGCGGCTCCGCCGACTATTTTTGCTTGTGTTTCTTCTTTTGCTCGGGGGCGTCGGCGCTTTTGGCTACAATATTTACTCCGAGACGAAACAGGCGTCAAGCAAAATTTATCAAGCTCTCGATCCATCGGGCGAGCCGCCGAAGGATATTGAAATGCGCAAAGATCCGTTTACCGTGCTGTTGGTTGGAGTGGAAAACCAATACCACGACGAGGAAGGACGGTCGGACGTCGTCATGCTTTTGACCGTCAATCCGAAAACGAACAAAGTGTATTTGTTGAGCATTCCGCGCGACACGCGCGTTTACATTCCGAGCGAAGGTCGGAAAGACAAAATCACCCATTCCTACAGTCATGGAGGTATTCAATCGACGATTGAAGCCGTCAATGAGCTTATCGATGTTCCAATCGACTATTACGTGACAACCGATTTTGAAGGATTTGAAAAAGTCGTCGATTCCCTCGGCGGCATCACGGTGGACGTTCCGTTTACGTTCAAAGCCCAATTGACCGGCTCGCTCAAATGGCATACGTTCCATAAAGGCGAACAAGAGTTGAACGGCAACGAAGCACTCGCCTATGTGCGCATGAGAAAATCGGACCCTCGCGGCGATCTTGGGCGGAATGAACGGCAGAAACAAGTCATCCGTGCCATTATTGACAAAAGCACATCTATTGCTTCGCTGCCGAAGCTCGATGATGTTATCGCCAATTTGGGAGATCACGTACGCACAAACATTCCCCCGTCCGAGCTGTTGTCATTCGTCTATGTCTATCAAAAGATGAAAAATGCGGACGTACAAAATCTGCATCTAGAAGGATACGATGAAACGATCAACGGCGTATACTATTACATTCCGGATGAGCAATCGGTCAGCTCCATCAATGAAACATTGCACCAAGCACTCGATGGGTCAAATACATCTCTCACGCGCAACGATCAACCATCGGCACAAAACCAACATTAACAACCGCTAGGAAGAGGGGCTGGCTCAAAACTCACATTTCGCACCCTAACAAGGTAGAAACAAAGGATTTTTTATTTAGTTTTTCAGAATAACTTTTTGACCAACACAACAAGCGATGGCAATCCTTTTTTTACCATCGCTAGTCGTTCCGTATAACCTTTACAAGTAAATGCTCTCATCCATCCCTAA
>NZ_BCQG01000098.1 GCF_001544315.1 Geobacillus jurassicus NBRC 107829 | reverse complement strand
GAGCGGCGGCGAGCCGCAGCTGGACAGTGCGAAAAGTGGAAGCGCCGCGGTCAGCTCTCGATGCCAAATGTTCTTCACCCGCAGGGGTGCTTGCACCCCGAGGGGGAAGGTTATTTGGCAGAAGAGAGCTAGGCGCTGGAACTAGACAAAGAAAAGCGCAGGCTCGCGGCTTCTTCCTGAGCACGGTTATCTAGTTTTGAGGGAATGAAAAAATCTTGACAACAACCCAACTTTCCTTATAATAAAACTTGTCCATGTTGCCTAGTGGTGATAGCGGAGGGGAAACACCCGTTCCCATCCCGAACACGGAAGTTAAGCCCTCCAGCGCCGATGGTAGTTGGGGCCAGCGCCCCTGCAAGAGTAGGTCGCTGCTAGGCGGAGAAATCCCCTGCTGTGCGTGCAACAGGGGATTTTCTTGTTTCAACCAGAAAATTTTTGCAGTAAGTATTCATTGAGCAACAGCGGAACTTTTTCCGCCGACATGGTAAGAAACTCGAGAATAAAAGTGTATGCTTTACTTGGATAAGAGTGGAGAAGCTCGCTCCACCATTCGGTCTCGTAGCGTGAAATCATGCTTAAGTTATACAGCAATAAATAATGGGCGTGTATTTCTGGAAGCGTGAAAATTTTCTCTTTCTTTACCGGAATCCGGATTGTGCCGTCAAGATGAAATAAAAATGGACCTTCTCCGGCTGGCGACAGCGGCGATTCGATATGAAAATACAGAGATTCTCCTTCCTCTTTGGCGAACGAAAGCCGCCTTCCTTGTCCTTCTTCGCATAGATATTGAATAAAGCGGGCCAACGGCATATGGTAGTGGTCTAAAATTGTTTTTGGGATGGCAAGCATCGGCGGTGAAGCGATATGTACAACGGGCAAAGATAATGGTTTTTTTCGCCCGCTTAGAAGAAAAAACGTTTCATGCAGCTCGCCAATTCGTTGAAGCAACATACCCATGCGAAATTTTTCCCCAGCTTCCTGTTTCACATGAAACATTTTTTCAGAAAAATGTGTGAATAAGCCGTTTTTTTGTACTTTTACTTCATCATCTAAAAATTCGTAGCCTTGTTTTTTTCGTTTTCTTGCTGATACGCCGTGGGCCAAAACCGATGTCGATTCTGGATAGTCAGGGTCGACGGTGAGAAGGCATGCCTTTATGAGCTGCACCATGCCGTAAAACAAGAGAACCGGCTTGATGGACAGCGGCGCCTGCTGGGCAGCGGCGTAAAAGTTTTGCCCGTGTTCCAGATAATATAAAAATGGGTAACAGTTTGCATAACTGCGTTGGACGGCGTCATCCCGCTGCAGCTGTTGATAGCATTGCCGCAAAAATTGCTGCGCAGTATCGGCCGAGCGGAAAACAGAAAGGCGAAACAGTTGACCGTGATTTCCGAACATTTTTACCCCCCTTATAAAGATTTGTCCTAAAATAACTGAAAAATTGGACATTTTTTTGATTCCTTGACAGTAGTTTAACCAGTTGTTAAGCTACTAATAATATTTCCGGACAAGGGGGAGAAAACATGTGGGAAGCGAAATTTGCCAAGGAAGGTTTGACGTTTGACGATGTTCTTCTCATCCCAGCGAAATCAGATGTGTTGCCGCGCGATGTCGATGTGACGACGAAGTTGAGCGATACCCTGCAGCTGAACATCCCGATTCTCAGCGCCGGGATGGATACGGTGACCGAAGCGGAGATGGCGATCGCGATGGCGCGTCAGGGAGGCCTTGGCATCATTCATAAAAATATGTCGATCGAACAGCAAGCCGAGCAGGTCGACAAGGTCAAACGGTCGGAACGAGGCGTCATTACCGATCCGTTTTTCTTAACACCGGATCATCAAGTGTATGATGCGGAACATTTAATGAGCAAATACCGCATTTCGGGCGTTCCGATTGTCAACAACCCTGAGGAGCAAAAGTTAGTCGGCATTATTACGAACCGCGACTTGCGCTTCATTCAAGACTATTCGATTAAAATTTCTGAGGTAATGACAAAGGAAAACTTGATCACCGCTCCGGTAGGAACTACGTTGGAAGAAGCGGAGAAAATTTTGCAAAAACATAAAGTCGAAAAACTGCCTCTTGTCGATGAAAACGGCGTGCTGAAAGGCTTGATTACGATTAAGGATATTGAAAAGGTCATTGAGTTCCCGAATTCGGCGAAAGATGCGAAAGGGCGGCTCATCGTTGGGGCGGCCGTCGGGGTGACGACGGACACGATGATCCGCGTCAAAAAACTCGTTGAGGCGGGGGTTGATGTCATTGTCGTTGACACGGCGCACGGGCACTCAAAAGGCGTTCTTGAAACGGTGGCCAACATCCGGCGCCAATACCCAGACTTGAACATCATCGCCGGCAATGTCGCGACAGCCGAAGGGACGCGCGACTTGATTGAGGCCGGGGCAAACATTGTCAAAGTCGGGATTGGTCCCGGGTCCATCTGCACGACACGGGTTGTCGCGGGGGTCGGGGTGCCGCAAATTACGGCGATCTACGACTGTGCGATGGAGGCGCGCAAACACGGCGTCCCGATCATCGCTGACGGTGGAATCAAATATTCCGGCGACATCGTGAAGGCGATCGCGGCCGGGGCGCACGCGGTGATGCTCGGCAGCTTGCTTGCCGGCGTTTCCGAAAGCCCGGGTGAGACAGAGATTTATCAAGGCCGCCGCTTTAAAGTGTACCGGGGCATGGGATCGGTCGCGGCGATGGAACGCGGCAGCAAAGACCGCTATTTCCAAGAAGACGCGAAAAAGTTTGTCCCGGAAGGCATCGAAGGGCGCGTACCGTACAAAGGGCCGCTTGCCGATACAATTTACCAGCTTGTCGGCGGGTTGCGCGCCGGCATGGGATATTGCGGAACGCGGAATTTGGAGGAGCTGCGCGAGAAAACGCAATTTATCCGCATGACGAGCGCAGGGCTCCGCGAAAGCCATCCGCATGACGTGCAAATTACGAAAGAGGCGCCGAACTACTCCGCGTTTTGATCGGGGTTGCGCCAATCGGCCTAACTTTGACGGAGACATGTCCTCCGTCTATTTTTTTGGCCGACGGTATGTTACAATAACGGTTGTGTGAGGAGGGTGTCGTTGTGAGGAGGAGAAGACAAAACTCATTTCTTTGGCTGGTGTTGGCGATTTGTCTTGGTTTGATGCTAGGGCCGTTTCAACAGACGGCAAAGGCGGAAAGCGCGCCGCTGGACATCCGGGCGGATGCTGCGATTTTGGTGGATGCACAGACGGGGAGAATTTTGTATGAAAAAAATATCGATACGGTGCTCGGGATTGCCAGCATGACGAAAATGATGACCGAGTATTTGCTTCTTGACGCCATTAAGGAAAATCGCGTCAAATGGGATCAAACGTATATGCCGAGCGATTACGTGTACCGGCTGTCGCAAGACCGAGCGCTGTCCAATGTCCCGCTGCGCAAGGACGGCAAGTATACAGTGCGCGAGCTGTACGAGGCGATGGCTATTTATTCGGCGAATGGGGCCACGGTGGCGATTGCTGAGATCATCGCTGGTTCGGAAAAAAACTTTGTAAAAATGATGAACGACAAAGCGAAGGAGCTTGGGCTGAAAGATTATAAATTTGTCAATGCGACCGGGCTAAGCAATGAAGATTTAAAAGGATTTCATCCGGAAGGGACAAGCACAAATGAGGAAAACGTCATGTCTGCACGGGCGATGGCGATGCTTGCTTACCGGCTGCTGAAGGATCATCCGGAAGTGTTGAAGACGGCAAGCATCCCGCATAAAATGTTCCGAGAAGGAACGGAAGATGAGATCAAAATGGACAACTGGAACTGGATGCTGCCGGGGCTTGTCTACGGATATGAAGGTGTGGACGGCTTAAAAACAGGCTATACAGAGTTTGCCGGCAACTGCTTTACCGGCACAGCGAAACGAAACGGCGTCCGCCTTATTTCGGTTGTCATGAACGCGAAAGATGCGAGCGGGAAAACGACAAAAGAGGCGCGCTTTAAAGAAACGGAAAAACTATTTAACTACGGATTCAATCAATACTCGCTCGAGACGCTTTATCCGAAAGGATACGAGCTGAAAGGAAAAGAGACGCTTCCGGTCGTGAAAGGGAAAGAAAAAGAAGTTCGTGTCGCGACAGCGAAAAAACTGTCACTGCTCATTAAAAACGGTGAAGAAAAGCAATATAAGCCTGTATACGTATTGGACAAAAAAAAGATGACAAACGAAGGGAAACTAGTCGCCCCGTTGAAAAAAGGAGAAACCGTTGGATATATGACGCTCGAATATAAAGGGGACGATTCTCTCGCCTTCTTAAGCCCAGACATGCAAAAAAACATCCGTGTGCCGCTCGTCACGACCGCTGAAGTCGAAAAAGCGAACTGGTTTGTGCTCTCGATGCGCGCGGTCGGCGGGTTGTTTGCAGACTTATGGACAAGCGTCGCCCAAACGGTGAAAGGCTGGCTGTAAATCGACTCCCCTTGATGGGGAGCTTG
>NZ_BCQG01000097.1 GCF_001544315.1 Geobacillus jurassicus NBRC 107829 | reverse complement strand
TGGCTTCAAACCATCCCAGCTAATCGATTATTATGGATAGGAATGATGTTTATTGGCGTATGGATGGCGGGTATTGTGCCTTTGAACGTGTTCGTCCATAATTGGGGGGATTTTCCTCTCTATACTTGGTGCACCATGGTAGGAGTATTGAATGCGTTGGTGAATGTGCCGATTAATAGTTTGTTTATCTCTATTGTGCCGCAAGAATTAAGGGGTAGAGGTTCTGCTTTAATGACGACGTTCTCCAATTTTCCCATGATGCTAGGAATCATTATAGGCGGTTGGTATGCCGATGTGATCGGAAGTGTTTACGCAACCGCAACGAGCGGCATCTTGCTCGTACTGACAACTTGTACTTATCCACTCTTCCAAGGATATCGACAATTGAGCCAAATTGCATTCAACACAGAAAGGAGCAGCATAGAAGGATGAAAGAATTAAGTGATTTGGAATTGGCCAAAATCTTGATTAACCCAAAACGAAACAAAATTTTGGACTTAACGAAAAACGATGCCTTAACGGTAAAGGAACTAGCAGAAAAATTAAATGAAAAACCATCGAGGCTATACTATCATGTCAAAAAGTTAGAGGAATACGGCCTATTAGAAGTTGCAAGCGAAAAGCAGGTCGGAAATTTAATCGAAAAATCCTATCGTAGAAATAACGACATCGATACAAATGTGATGCTGAATGAAAAAATGATGTCAGAAAACAAATCAGAGCTCATGAAAGAATTAAAAAATACTGTTTATACAGGGCTCTCGTTATTGGAAAAAGAATTGGAGGAAAACAAGCAATTAAACCAATATCAACATCATGTGGAACTAAGCATCTCTTACCATCATATGACCGGAGAGGAATGGCTGCACACCCATCATCATCTCTTTCATCAGTTGGGAGGGGACAATCAGGAATTACCCTCTAAAGTGAAAGAAGCCTTAAAAGAAGAAGATCGCTTCAAACGAGGAAAGTATGTGTTTGTGTTGTTAAGTTACAAAGTTGAGGACGAGGAATAACCGACTCATGGAATGACAGACTTTTGAGGCGGTCTCCCAACGGGCGGGCTATCTTTTTTTCTGCGAAAAACAACAACTTGGATCAATGAGCCGGACTGGCGGCAAAACAGAGGCAACTCTTTGCCACTTCAAAGCTGAACCCGTCTCCCAAGATTCTAGGCATCCATCCTCGCCCCTAGATACACACCTAAAGTATGCCCAAATGCCTCTGATCCCTTTTGTATCAAGGGATCAGAATTTTGTTTGCCTAGTCGCTGTCGAACTATATAGATGCAACGAAAAAGTTTAACTCACATTTCGCACCCTAACAAAGTCAAAACAAAGGATTTTTTATTTAGTTTTTTAGAATCACTTTCCGACCAACACGACGAGCGATGGCAATCCTTTTTTTACCATCGCTCGTCGTTCCGTATCACGTTACACATAAATGCTCTCATCCATGCCCAATCCCTGCAGAATCCTTCGCTGTTCAGGGGTGAGTGAGCGATCCAGTGCGCGTTGGATGCGTCCATCCGGCAGCTCCAGCAGGATGACGTTCACATATTGAAACAGCTGAAAAATCGCCTGTCCGGTTGGCCGGGTCAGCTTGCGGCCTCCAGCCCCTTTTAACGGGTGTTCCGGTGTGATGAACGGACGCACCCGGCGCTGAAAAACACGGTAAATCGCCAAGGCCAACAGAAACAAATAGCCCAATACGGCGACCCGTTCTGGTTTTTTGACGTAAATCTCATCCGTGAAAAACGGATCTTTCAAAAACGCGAAGTTCATTTCCACCGAGATTTGCCCTTTATACAGCTTCAAGATCTCTTGGGCATCCATAGGTTGACCCTTCCATTCCTTCGGAACGGTCGTCACGAGGACAAACCGGGACGCTTTCCGCCTCGCCTGTTCCCACGCCTGTTGGTTGAATTCGACGTTTAAGCGAAGGGTGTACAGCGTCTCCGTCTCAGGTTCCGCCCCTTTTTTCGGCCGTCCGCGCCGTTTTTTCGGACGCACGATCTCTTCGACCGCGGCCTTGACCCGATGAAACCGAGGGCGAAGGGACGCCTTGAGGGATGTCAAGGCTTGTTCCGCGTCTTCCCGGCAGGAGAAGGGATGGCGCTCCCAACGCTCTTGTTCCTCGCGAAGAAGCTCCGCTTCTTTGACCCGTTCTTTTTCGAGCGTTTTTCTTTTGCGCTGGTCGAGCGCGCTCGATTCGACGACGATCAGCCGAACCGGGTGGCCTTCATATGTCGAGGTCGTTTCCCATACCCGGTGCGTGGCGCCGTTTCTCTCGGCCAGCGCAAAGGGATCGCTCCACGTGATGTTGGCGGCCTCGGCCAATGCTCGTTTCACGATCCGGAGCGACGAAGGGCCTCTCGTGATCAAAAAGGCGTTGGCGGCTTTCGTTTGCGCCAAGGTCTCTTTCGTCATCGCGGCGGAATCGGCCACGTAAATCCATTCGTCTTCGATCTTGGCTTGTTTGAGCTGTTCATGGACACGGGATCTCACTTGGGAATTCCACGTTTTGTCAGGCAGGCTGCCGTCGTGCACATCGCCGTAAAACGGGATGCCGTCCTCGTTGCCGACCAGTCCGAAGCCGATCTGTTTTTGCCAAAGATGATGCCGGTTGTAGCCATGCGTGATCTGCAGGGCCTCTAACGAGGCCGATTCATACGCACCGTAAACGGTCTTGTCCGTCGTATCGGCGTGAAAGGCTCGGAGGGAAAGGCCTTCTTTGCGATAAATCTGAATCAAGCAAGTGCTGATGACCTTGTGAATGTCGGCCTCATACAAGCGGTCGAGATGACGAGCCAGCGCATCGTCATTCAACCAGGAAGGATGGAGCCCGGAACGGATGAGTTTTTCCAGATCGATCTCCTGAGCCCATCGCTCCAGGTGAACGAGGGCTTGCCGGCCGTCAAACATATTGTAGAGGATGGCCTGAACGGCATCGCTGGCTCGAGTCTGGCACTGCGGGTGGGCGGGAACGAGATGGTCAATCAATGGGGGAAGGCCCCATTTCTTGAATAGGGCACTTATTATTTCAAATAGGAATTGTGATAGACCGCTTTGACTTGAGCGTTCATGAGAGAAAAACTCCTTCACTTTCCTTGTGTGTCAAGGATTCATTCGACATCGGAACGAAAAAATCCTCCCGATTTTCGTTGAGAGGGTGCGAAATGTGAGTCGTAAAATAATCATAAAAAGAATTATATGTCAATCCTTTTTTAGAATAAATTGTACATGAAGAAACAAAAAACCACCCCATATGGGATGGCGGAAATGATAAAGCTTTAGAGTATTCCCTTTTTAATCCAAGACCAGATTCTATATGTTACCAATACATTTACAAACAACAGCCCTAAAAGCGCCAGAATCCAGATGACCAACCTATCAATTTCTGCGACCGAACGGGCAGTTTTTTCACTTGAAGGATCAGATTCTATCGATTAAGCAATATAATCTCCCTAGCTTCAAAGTCTCTGCTTTCTTTACTTTGACTCATAGTCTGAGGAGTGGCAAGAATGACTTTCACAGTTACTTCTTCCGTAAAGTCGTCAACACTTAATTTGTTGCCATCTTCATCACTGAATTTTGTTTGATCTGTGATTCGGACTGTACAAGGATAGCTTATATCCTCTATGTTATTTTTCCTTTTCTTTACTTCATGGGAACAGTCCACGACAAAATAATTTTCTCCAATACTATAAAGCGTCCCTTCAAAAGACTTTGTTCCTGTACAACTAGTCAAGAGTAAACTAACCAAGACGAAAACAACAGTTCTAATCATTCGAATTGCATTCCTTTGTATGAAAAATAATTTTTTATAAGATTACATTTATCGAAAAAGACAACACAACGCAAAACTAAACTTCTCTCTATTCCCTTTTTATGAGCAGGAGGCTTTTAAAAATGCTCCTAAAGGAAGTAAAGATTACTCATGAATGTTTTATTTGTTGACACTCCACACGCCTAAAGGGCGTGGGATTCTTGGGTCGTTCGCGTCCTCATCCATTTCTGGTTCAGACAACGCCCAAGTTCAGGGGTGTGTCATCACCCCGTCCCATCGGGTTAAGATGTACCCCGATGGGCGGCGCACCTGTGACCAGTGCGCTAGGTTGGGCGGCGAAGCCCGAAATCGCTTTGGCGATGTTGATCGCGCCATTCAAGTCGGCGTGGATGGTGTATCCGCATTTTTTACACGTAAACTGGATGCCATTGCGATTTTCCTTTTCCCGATGTCCACATTTACACGTTTGGCTCGTATAAGTCGGATTCACCCACTCGACCCGAATGCCCGCCATTTCGGCTTTGTAGGCAATCATCGTTTGCAGTTGATGGAACGCCCATGAATGAAGACTTCGTCCCGCTTCTTTGGCCGAAGCGGCTCGTTTCCGAATCCCCGCCAAATCTTCCATCCGAATCACGCCAACACCGTTGGCGAGCGCAAAACGGACGATTTGACGGCTGATTTTATGGTTCATATCCTTCATCCAGCAGGACTCTTTATCGCCGATTTTGCGAATCATATGGAGCTTCTTCGCTTTTCCTAATCTCCTTCGCAAAGCCGCGTATCGTCGGCGTATGAAGGCGCATTGATTCCCTTTGAAGAATAAAGATTTGGTTCCGACACTAGCAACAGCGATATATCTTAGCCCTAGATCAATTCCCATTACTTTTGTTTCTTTCCGTCGTTTGACTTCAAACGTGATGGGAATGGCTACGCACCATTTCTTTTTCTTTTTATAGAGTGCAACTGTTCCTTGTTTGGCAGTCCCGTCTATGATTTGATCAAGCCATGTTTGTTGATAGGGATGCACGACAACGGGTACGCCTATTTTTTTCTCCAATGTT
>NZ_BCQG01000096.1 GCF_001544315.1 Geobacillus jurassicus NBRC 107829 | reverse complement strand
CGAGGAGCATGACAAAGCCGGTCGATCTCGGCCACCGCATTTCACTTATCGATTTGTATGATCTGCGCATGCCGCAACGCACCGGTACATACGTGCTTCACGAAGAGAACTTGGCAATCATTGAAACGGGGCCGAGCCCGTCGGTGTCGCATTTGCTTGCTGGATTGAAAGCGCTTCATATCGATCCGGCCGAGATTCGCTATATCATCGTCACCCATATTCATTTGGACCATGCGGGCGGCGTTGGGTTGCTTCTTCAGCATTGCCCGAATGCAACGGTCGTCGTCCATCCAAAAGGAAAGCGGCATTTGGCCGATCCGTCGCGGCTCATTGCCGGGGCGAAGGCGGTGTACGGCGCGCAGTTTGAAGCGCTGTTTGACCCGATCGTTCCGGTGCCGGAAGAGCGGCTCATCGTGAAAGAGGACGGGGAAACGCTGGAGCTGAGTGCGGAGCGGACGCTCGTGTTTTATGATACGCCGGGGCATGCCAACCACCATTTCTCCATTTACGATTCGTACAGCCACAGCGTGTTCACTGGCGATACGATCGGCGTCTTTTACCCGCAGTTGCGAGAAGCAGGGCTCAAGTTTTGCCTGCCGTCGACTTCTCCCAATCAATTTAATCCCGCGGAGATGGAGCAGTCAGCCGAGCGGCTTGAGAAGTTGAATCCGTCACGCATATATTTTGGCCATTTCGGCATGCTGGATGACCCGCAGGAGGCATTTCGCCAGCTTCGCCTTTGGCTGCCGAAGTTCGTGGCGGCGGGAAAAGAAGCAATCGACCGCCATCCGGAAGCGCCGGCTGCCGAGCAGGCGAAAATCGCCGCACAAATGTTGCGCAACGATATCACGGCGTTTCTCAATGAGCATGGCGTCCCATCTTCGTCGCCGGCGTATGCGGCGATTGAACTCGATTTGCAAGTGTGCGCGATGGGATTGATCGATTATTGGCATAAACAGCGGTGATCATTCACAGTGTTCTGTTTGCCTAGCCAGGCCGGCTAGGCTTCTTTTGTGGTTGGGCGGTGAAGGGTGAGGCGGCGCCAAGAAAGCCAGACTGCCCATCAACATGCATTTTCCATGTTTCATTGGCCCGATGCGCTTGACCATTTTCAAAGCGGAAGATTTCTCGAAATGAGTATACATATGTTAGAGTTGAGATAGGTCATTGTTTGTTTTTCGGAAGCGTATATGTTGCCAATGGACAGGGGGGAACGGGTGGGTGAAACATAAGCCGCTTATGATGCGCCGCATCGGCATCGTGCTCATCATCGCATCCTTCGTTGTTTGGCTGATCCCTCCCATCGCCCCTTTTCTGCCGTTTTCGGCCGCGGTCAAAGCTTTGATCGTTACGGTTGTCATTGTGGCGGCGGAAATCATGTTTTGGATTGGGGCGTTGTTGGTGGGAAAGGAAGCGGCCGCGAAGCTAAAGAGGCATTGGAACCCGAAAAATTGGAGAATAAAACGGCGGCTGTCGGATCAAACAAATGATGGCGAAGAATGCCAAGACAGATTGCGAGAGATGACAACGATGAAGAAATGAGGTGGTTGCATGCGACGAAGCCCAGTTGCGCTTCTCATAGTCGTTGCCACGCTGTCCGGTGTGCTTTGGCTCGGCGGCCTCGCGCTGGCGGTGCAGGATCAGTTTTTTTCGGCTGCCAACCCGCCGGTTGAGCAGAAACAACCCCGGGCCGATGAAACAAAACGGCATGACGAGGAGATTGATATCGTTGCCCTAGGCGATTCATTGACGAGAGGAACAGGCGATGAGAGCGGAAAAGGGTATGTCGGCTATATGGTTGATGAGCTCCGTCGGCAAACGGACAAACCGATCCGGGTCACGAACTTGGCGGTCCGCGGCCTTCGTTCCGACGGACTGCTTCGCCAACTCGGCCAGCCTGAGATTCAGCGGCAAGTCGCCATGGCAGATCTTATTGTGATGACCATTGGCGGCAACGATTTGTTTCAAGGCGGGGAAGCGCTTCGATTGAACATGAAACAGCTTGATGAGGCGAAACGGCGGTATGTGGCGAACTTAGACCGCATTTTCGCGGCGCTACGCCGTTTCAACAGCGAAGCGGTCATTTTCGCGCTCGGCTTGTACAACCCGTTCAGCGATTTAGGCGATGCGAAACAGACGTCGGCGGTTGTGCGCGACTGGAATTTTGCATCAGCGGAAGTGGCGGCCCGCTACCCGAACGTCGTCGCCGTGCCGACGTTTGACTTGTTTGCCTTGCATGTCAATGACTATTTATATAGCGACCATTTCCATCCGAATGAAGAGGGATACAAGCGGATCGGCGGGCGCGTCGCCTCGCTCATCACATTGACGGAGGAGGACGAGCGATGACCAAACAGGTGATGTTGGCGGTCAAAGAGCTGCGGAAAACGATTCGCGGCAAGGAAATTATTAAAGGCATTTCGTTTGAATTGCATGAGGGGGAAGTGTTCGGCTTTTTAGGGCCGAACGGCGCGGGAAAAACGACGACGATCCGCATGCTCGTCGGGCTCATTCGACCGACGTCGGGGACGGTGGCGATTTGCGGGTATGATCTTCACCGCCAGTTTACCGACGCGATTCGCCAGATCGGCTGCATCGTCGAAAACCCAGAAATGTATCCGTATTTAACAGGCTGGGAAAACCTTGAACATTTCGCCCGCATGATGCCGGGAATTGGTGCAGATCGGATCATGGAAGTGGCGAAGCTCGTCGGGCTCGAACAACGCATTCATGACCGGGTGAGCACGTATTCGCTCGGCATGCGGCAGCGGCTCGGCATTGCCCAGGCGCTGCTTGGAAAACCGAAGGTGCTCATTTTGGACGAACCGACCAACGGCCTTGATCCGGCCGGCATCCGCGAGATGCGCGCCTTTATCCGCTTTTTGGCGGAAACGGAAGGATTGAGCGTCCTCGTGTCATCGCACTTATTAAGCGAAATTCAGCTCATGTGCGACCGCGTCGCCATCATGGCGAAAGGACGGCTGTTGACCGTTGACACGGTTGAGCGGCTGTTAAAGAAACAGGCGCGCGTGGACTGGAAAGCGGCTCCGATCGACAAGGCACGGGCGCTCTTGGCTGAGGAAACCGAGGTGCTGCGGACCGACGAGGAAACGGTCGTCACGCCGTACGAGCCGGACAAGCTCGCTGGTTGGAACGCTAAGCTTGTCCAAGCAGGGGTTTTGGTTTCCAAAATCGAATCGCGGCTGCCGACGCTCGAAGATTTGTTTATCGAGCTGACAGGGGGCGAAACGATTGAGTAAGCTTGTCTACAATGAAATGTTGAAAATCGTCCGCAAAAAGCGGCTGTGGGTGATCGCCGCCATCATTGCGGTGCTTGTTGCCTTGTTTACATACGCCCAATACCGCGAGACGGAAGAGCTTAGAAAACGGCTCGGCACGACGGACTGGCGGACGCAGCTGCAGCAGCAAATCGTCGATTTGCAAAACCGTCTCCAGTCGCCGAGCATGTCGGAAGAATGGCGGAAGTATTTGCAAATCCGCCTCAAGCAGCAGCAGTACTACTTAGAACACAACATTAACCCGTCTGCCCCAGGGGCGCCGACGTTTATGCGCACTTTTATCGAAAACGCCATCGACTTGTTTTTGCCGCTGTTAGTGATGGTCGTGGCTGCCGATTTAGTGTCGTCCGAGGCAAGCGCCGGAACGATCAAGTTGCTTCTCGTTCGGCCGGTTAAACGATGGAAAATATTGTTAAGCAAATATATCGCACTGCTTTTGTCGGTGTCGCTCATTATGCTCATGGCTGCGGTGCTGTCATATGCCATTTCGGGCGTTGTGTTTGGCTACGGCGGCTTCCGCCTGCCGCTATTGACCGGGTTTGTCCCGCAAGGGGAGGAGCTGAATACGGAAAACGTTCATATCATTCCGCAGTGGAAATACATTTTGATCGAGCTCGGGCTGGCGGCGTTTGTCAGCGTCGTCGTCGGCACGCTGACGTTTATGCTTTCCGTGTTGTTGCGGAGCACGGCGGCGGTGATGGGCATCATGCTGGCGGCGTTGATTTCCGGCGCCATTTTGTCGAATATGGTGTCATCGTGGCATTCGGCCAAATATTTATTTATGGTCAATTTGCGGCTCACGGATTACATGAGAGGAACGGCCCCGCCGATTGAGGGGATGACGCTTGGCTTTTCGATGTCCGTGCTTGCCGTCTGGGGGCTTGTGGGGCTTTTTGTCGCCTTTCTTGTTTTTACGCGGCGGGATATATATTAAAGAAGGTGTCCCTAAAGGGGTGGGACACTTTTTCTCATTCGCGTATATACGTATCAACGAACGGTTGGGGTGCGGTATGTTGTACCTTTGTTGAACGAAAAACCACTTTTGGAGACAGTTTCTTTTTTAGTCCAGCCGAAAGCGCTCGTCAAATGCGGCGACGATCGCTCCGTTGGTTGATTGAGCCCTGTATGGTTGGGGTATTCCTCTTTTTTCCTCCGCCTTTTCGTCTGTTGCGGCCGTCATTCGCCCCGTGCCTATCCATCCCGAACGCCAGCGAGCCCGAGCGCGTGATGATTCCAAAGCAATCGCTCGATCGTCGGCCACTGCGTCTCGTCACAGCGGATGAAAAGGACAATTTCCGGCCGTCTATGGCGTTGGCGGCGCGCCGTTTTTCGATTGAGCCACCACTTCAGCAAAAGCCCGTGCCCGATGCCGCCCACCGCTCCGATAATGCCCCAAATGATTGGCCCCCCATGCCAGCACATAGCCGTAAATGGAGCCAAGCAAATAAAGTTTGTTCATGTCGACCGAGCCGCGATAGCTGTCCCAAATGCCGTACATGTAGATGGCGACATAAAACATCAGCCATCGCTCATCAAGCACCGCTTTCGCCTTTTCAAAATCGCCAAGAAGGGAGTATAATATCCCTGTGTTCACGTGCGCG
>NZ_BCQG01000095.1 GCF_001544315.1 Geobacillus jurassicus NBRC 107829 | reverse complement strand
TACGTTATTTCTCTAAATTATCCCTATGTTAACAAAGATAATACACAAAAACATTCACCACGTTCTAGGAGATAACCCCCAATAATCTACTATACTTTGTACATGAGTATACATTTTCCACCCATTAGAGCCTACGCCTTCATGTACACCTCTAATCTGGCTACCATAATATGTAGGCGAACCACTGTCACCGTTAGTAGAATTATAATCAGCAGCAGTCATATTATTGTGTTCTCTTGCTGAATAATTTGTACTTTTTACAACCCCACATGCATTACCAGTATATGAACCATTCATACATACGTATTGTCCTACGTATTCATATGATTCTCTTTGCCAACTGGTAAAGTTAGGCTGTCCATAGTTATAATTGCTAGCATAGGAAAGTTGACCTAATGAAATCAGCATTGCATCCAGTTCACCACTATTTACGAGCCTGTAGGCATATCCAAAGTATGAACCGCCTTGACTAAATCTATCACTACTTCTTCCGCAATGACCAGCTGTGACATAGTAAACCCAATTTCCATAAGAAGCTGAAAATCCGCCCGTACACCCCCAACCTGTGTCAATATTGCTAATCCTTAATCCACCTTCTAATGGTCGTGTATAAGCAGTTCTAGACTCTTCGTAACCACCATCAGATTCAATTACTTCAATATCTGAACCGAATATATTTACAAGTGAATCCCTAGCAGTGCTGTCAAATGGATAAATACCGATAATAACCTTATTCCTTTGAATATCAGAATATATAGTAGTAACATTTATACCTTGTTCTTTTAATTCACGCTTCTTCGAGAGTACTGTCGAATGTATTTCATCAAGCTGCTTTTCTGATCTTTGTACTTGTTTAAATTTTATTTTTGAATCATTATTAAAAATTTTCCTAATGTCATTTATCTCTTTATTCATTTGTTTTAAATCTTTAGAAAAACTAATTGTTACCACACCTTTTTTCGATTGATCAACGTACAGTCCACCAAAATCACTTGAACTAATATTGTTTCTAATATATTCTAAAATCAATGGTATTTTTTCCTCTTGATATTTTATTCTATTTTCTATTTCCTCTAATTCGTCCTCAGTTAGCCAAACTCCGTGTTTTTCGTACGACTGTATTACTTTCTTTGATGTTATTAAATTACTCACATAAACAGGATCATAATTTAAACCCATTTTCTTTCTATACTCTATATTTCTTTTTAATTCGGAATCATTAGCTATATCATTTTCCGCGTTTATAGACCGTGGTGATAAAATCAATATGGGAAGTAAAATGATGAATAGGATCACAGCGTTTTTTAGTGAGATATTCATTAAGGACACTTCCCTTCTGATATTGGTATTGTCAAAAGTTTTAAAGACGTCCCCTGATTTTTTGTTGATTTTATGCTGTTCTGGATAAAAAAGCTTGCCACTCTTGTTGTTTACGGTATGATTGAGGTAACGACACACACAACCCCCCAAACATTGGAGTGACAAGATTGTTACCTCAATTATTAATCAAACTTCATCTTTTACAACAAAAAGACGAAGAACTGCGGACATTCTCTGCCTGTATCAGTCGAACGTTTTTCTCGACAACAAACCATTTCGACAGGTGACAGACACAACAACAATTCTCCCCTTTTTTGCAAATGAAATTGCAATAAAAATTTCCGATTTTTCGTTTCCTCTGTTCTCTCTATACAAGTCGACTATAAATACAACACGGTAAGTGATCGACTGGATGTAAAGAAAAATGGTAACTTGTATAGTTCGTAAAATAATCATAAAAAAAATATATATATATGTCAATCCTTTTTTAGAATAAATTTCATAAAAAGAAACAAAAAACCACCTCATATGGGATGGTGGAAGTAATGATGCTAGTCTGCTGCCAATACTCTTCTTCCGATGTCGTATCCAAATGCTCCGACGTAAATCGGCACAACAAAAGCAACAGACGGGGAAAATGGAATCGATACAAATGTTGCGACAATAAAAACGATTGCCGAATGAAAAGTCTTTCCACACTTTTCCGTGAAAATCCCCACCACTTGGTGAGTGCGGTATACGCTCCTGATCCGTGCGGGTATACTGAAAATGGCCAAAAAAGGCAATAGGAAAGCAGAGGTGCCCGATTTTAGGCATCTCGTATAACCTGTCTGCCTTTTGGCTAGACTAAATAAGTTGTGGTTGGCGGAACGGCTCTTTGCGGGAGATCATGCAAAAGATGATCACCAACATCCGCCGAGCAATGGCGATGAGGGCTTTTTTCTTCCCGCACCGGGCCGCCAACGACCAAAACTTTCGGGACAAGGGATGCGTCTTGGATCGAGCTGCTGACCATGCCGCCTCGCATAACGCCGATCGGAGATGGGGATTGCCTTTTGTCGTGCGCGTGCTCTTTCGCTTTCCGGCGCTTTCATGGCTGCCGGGGGACAAACCCGTCCATGAAGCCCCCCGTTCCGGCGTTTCAAAGACGCTCATGTCGGTTCCCATCTCCGCGATGATGACGGCGGCGGTTTGTTTTTTCACTCCGGGCATGGTCATCAGCAATTCGACTTCCTCACGATACGGCTCGAGCAGGCGGTCGATGTGCTGGTCGACTTCTTCGATGAACCGCTCCAATTCCTCAACGTGTTTCCACAAGAGGCGAAGGAGACGGAGCTCGTGTTCGGTCAAGGTGCCCAGCAGCGAATCGTACACCGCTTGCTTTTTCTTTTTGAGCCTTCCGCGCAGGCATTGATCCAGCTCGTCCTTGTCCACGCATCCCTTCTCCAGCAGCCGGGCAAGGATGTCTTTTCCGGAAACGCCGAAGAGATCGGAGAGGACCGAGCCGAGTTTGACATTGGAAGACTCGAGCACTTTTTGAATCCGGTTTTTCTCCGAACTCAACTGTCCGACCCACTTTTTGCGGAGGCGGGTAAAATCCCGCAATTCGCGAATATCCGCTGGGGGGACGAAACTTTTTTCAACGAGTCCATGGCGGAGCAGCTTGGCGATCCACTCGGCGTCAGAGACATCGGTTTTTCTTCCCGGGACATTTTTGATCCGCTGCGGATTGGCCAGTGTCAAGTCGACATAGCCCTCGAGGAAGGCGAAGACCGGTTTCCAATACACGCCGGTGGATTCCATGGCGACATGGGTGACGCCATGTTCTTCGAGCCACTCCAGCAGGTCGCCAAGTCCCTTCGAGAACGTGGAGAAGGTTTGAATGTCCTTTTGAATGGGTCCATCTTCTTCCCATAGCGCGCAGGCGACGATGGTTTCGGCATGAACATCCAATCCTGCGCAGCGAGGATAGATGACATCCATGATGAAAATCCTCCTGTTCGATGATCGAGTGCGCAAACAGCGAATCCACGGGAGAAATGCGGCAGTTTTCCGTTCGTCGTCACCTTTCCTCCGCATCGGGAAAGGGCGGACAATGGGTGGTGCACCCAGTGGATTCGAACGCTTTTCCGTACAGGGTCCAAGCCACCATTAAGTATAACGTCCTATTGAACTGTTTGCGCCTACTCTTCATTATGGGAAGAAAAGGGGGATTTTCATGCCCGGGTGGAGGGCAAAACGTTGCCCATGGAACTTTTCCATGTTTTAATAACCATGCATCCTTTGCAATCTGTGCTCTCGTGAAAGCAGAAGCTGAAACCCTTCCCACTTTCACTTCATGTAATGTACCATTTTTTTACAATATCAGCTCGTCTTGTTGTTTTTCCAACACTAAATATTCTTTGAAGATGGGCTGGTTTAGCCCCTAATCTTCTAGCAAGATATGTCTCAGCAGCAAATCCAGCTTCTCTAGCTGCTTTTAATCTTCCTCCACCGACAAAACCGATAGCCGCCGCAGCTGCGACACCTGTCCATCCTTTTCCCGACTTGTACGCCTTATACGCATCATACGCCGCAAATCCCGCGTTGATAGCCACCCAATGCCCATCCGGATCCACCAACATCACCGGATTGTTGTTCGCATACGCATACCCATTCTGCGTGAGGATATCGTCGGCATCCCCTGGGTCTGGATCCAAGGAAAGGAACACGCCATGCTCTGGGTGGTAGTACCGGGCAATCATGTAATAAAGACCCGTTTCTTGGTCATATTGGTACCTCGCATATCGGTATGGATTTTCGTCCGCCAAGGCACCGGATTGAGAAAGAATATTTCCCCACGCATCGTATTGGTAACGGGCCACGATGTTTTCTTGTTGCTCATTTAGAGTGTGAATCATCTATTTCTTTCGTTTCAATTTCTTTATTGTGATGTTGATATCGTCTAACAGTGCGCTTTCACTTAGCCATTTCCAAAATTTCCTTTTTGTTAAATACTTTTTTTCCTCAACAATTCTTTCAAGTCTTGATGCATCATCAGTATTTCCATATCTACCTATTGCAAGTATGGCATGATTCTTTAGTGTTGTATTAAAATCACCCGTTAAAATTTCAAAGAACTTATTTACTACATCTCTAGTAACTTTGTCCTTAGGAAATTTTTCCGCGAAAGCAAGTAGAGTAACGGCACTAAAAACACGCTCAAATTCCTCACTAAAGAGATCTTCTATTATAACTTTTGATGCTTCTGGATGATCAAATGAATGATAAATAGCCTCTGCTAATGCTTTATGAGAATAACGGGAATCTGGTTTTCTGTACTCCTTAATTATTTCTTCTAGTCCACATATTATTTGTAATTTTGCTACCTTGATTTGTTCCAGTACCTCTTTGTTATCCGTATTGATTTTGTCTAATTCTCTTATAGCATTGTAATCGCCAATTGTTCCTATCATAGCTATATCTGCGATTAAATCCGTGCCACTTTTTTTAGATAAATTGTGAATTTTTCTTTTTAATTGAGTTTCTTTACCCTCTAAAAAATCCAATACACTTTCTGCATAAGCTTTAACAAAAAATATCTCTGTCTCATCTTCAAGAATAGCTTTCAGAAAAGGGATTACACTACTGTCATTTAATAATTTCAATGTTTCTAATATCCCAATCTTACCATTAGGATCTACTTTATAAAAGTATTTTTGTAAGATAGTAATTATGTCCCTTCCCATCTTAGCTAAATCTTGAGCAACTATATCTATATTATGCTCATTAAAATTATTAACTAAATTTCTAACCGTCTCCTCATATTGATTCATATTTTTCACCCCTAAAACTATC
>NZ_BCQG01000094.1 GCF_001544315.1 Geobacillus jurassicus NBRC 107829 | reverse complement strand
GGATTACCATCGCTAGTTGTGCTGATCCGAAAGTTATCTCAAAAAAATAAGCAAAAATTCCTTTTATTCTGGATGGTTAGGGTGCGAAATGTGAGCCCGCAGTGTCAGGCCCGCTAATTTGATAAGCTGCCGCGGATCCTGATAATGGGAGAAACTCCCGATCTCTGATAACAGTTCTACGATGGTCGCATCGCCTAAGCTCGGAACAGTCTTCAGCCATTCGTATTCGACGGATGTCTGAATGAGTTCGATCAGTTGCTCTGTCAGTGCCTCGATTTCTTCTTCCAGTTGACGGTACCGGCGGACAAGCGTGGCAATTTCGATACGGGCCATCTGTTGCCCTTTCGTTACGCCAATGGAGTGTTGGGCCAATTCCATCCGGCCTTTGTGGCGATTGTAATCCCTGACTTTGCCGGTAAAGGGCGAGAACCTCTTCTAGCTCTTTTCCTGCCAGATCACTCGGAAATGGCGTATATTCCAGCACCGCGAGCGCCATTTTCCCAAATGACGGGAAGACTTGGGAAAACTCCGGAAAATATCGATCAAGCCAGCGAATCATTTGATTTCGAATCGCTCCCTGTTCTTCCACCAATTTGGAGCGAAATGTCGCTCCCACCCGCAACTCCGCCTCCATCCCTTTCAGAATACGCGGATAGCTGAATCGGCCGTCTTTCACTAATCGGGCAATGACGAGCGCATCTTTCGCATCATGCTGGTTGGAAGGTTGTCATCCAACTCTTTGGATCGCTTCACGTGCATCGGATTTGTCATGACGAGAGGAATTCCCTTCTCGTCTAGAAAGTAAGCGAGATTGAGCCAATAATGCCCCGTTGGCTCGATGCCAACGATCACCTCGGTTTTTCCAAATTCCTTCATGGCTTCCACAATGCACTGGTACAACCATTTCAATCCTTCTTTCGATTGCAGAACAGGAAACGGCTTTTTTAACACCCTCCCTCGCTCTGAACATATCCCTGTCAAGTAGACAGTGTGAAAAATACCCACCTTCTTCAGCTGCTTGCAGGATAGCTGAATGAGGAGACGTTGTCAAGGAAAGCGCTTGACAACGTCCTCTTCATTCCACTTCATCGTTGGCAAGCTGAAGAAGGAGACATTCTCAGCCGTTCGTCTGCTAGGCTGCTTGGGCAATTCGGTATTCCACTGGGCTGAGATAGTCTAATTTTTTCTGGAACCGTTCATAATTATAAAAATACATGTACTGGTCGATCGCCTCGATCATTTCCTCCTCCGTTTCAAAGGTGTGAAGGTTCACCATTTCCGACTTCAAATGCCCGAAAAAGTTTTCCATGCAGGCATTGTCTAAACAGTTCCCTCTTCTGGACATACTAGGAATGATATGATGAGCCTTCAGCAGTTGATGGTACTGGCGGGATGTGTATTGGGAGCCTTGATCGCTATGGAGAAGGACTCCTCGCGCATCCCGTTTTTTGATGGCGTCCTTGACGGTTTCGATCACCAATTTTAAGTCATTCGAACGACTGATGCAATACGCAATGATTTCATTGTTGTACAAATCTTTAATAGCAGAAAGATACAAATAGGTTCCTTGAAATGGCACATAGGTAATATCCGTCACCCATTTTTGGTTGGCTGCAGTGGCCACAAAATCACGGTTTCACACGTTCGACGCCACGATATTCTCCTTTCCCGCTTTATACTTCGGCTTTTTTCGGCGGATTTTGGCCTGAATCCCCAACTCTTTCATCAGTCGGTACACTCGCTTATGATTCACGGTCTTCCCATAATTTCGTTTGATCCATGCCTTCACGCGGTAGTATCCATAGATCCTGTTGACCTTTTGATGGCATTCGAGGATCATTTGTTTGATTTGTTCATTTTCCTTTTGTTTCTCCGTGACGATTCCCTGCCGGTTCACCCATCGATAGTATCCGCTTCTTGACACACCGGCCAGTTGGCATAGCAAGGCAATCGGATAGGTGTTGGATAACTCCTGAATGATCGGAAACCGCTCTTTTGGTTTTGGTTTCACCTCCTTGCCAGCTCTCGTAACTTTTTTAAATAATCATTCTCTGCTTTCAGTCTTCGATTCTCTTCCTCTAAACTGCACTCTTTTTTTCGGGGTCTTCCCTTGAATGGAGACTTGGATGTCCCGCGCCGTTCTTCGAGCCCTTTTCGGCCATGTTCATGGTAACGTTTTACCCAAAGTCTGATCGTTTTCGTGCAGGGAATCCCTAACTCTTGGCATATCCGCTTATATCCCCATCCTTCTTCGATGTACATCTGGACAGCCCTCCATTTAAACTCCACGGAATATGTGGTCTTCCCTTTCGATGTTTGCTTGGTCTCGAACATAAACAAATCCCTCCAGTGTTTTTAATGACAGTATGGGCATTTTCCCAACTGTCTACACTAGAGGGATAATATCACATTACCAAGAGGGCTTTTTTATTCAAGTCTCCGAAAAAACTTCTAACAGGAATGCTCCTTTCAATGCGCGCCGGAGCTCTTCCGTTTTTTGTTTCAGCCGCCCTTTGGCGAGCTGGGCAAGGGCCGCCGGATCGTCCTTTCCTTCGATAAGGACGCGAATGATGAGCCGAGCCGACATCCCGTTGATGTCGGATACGACCGAAGAAAGCTTGATATTGGCTCCTTCCAGCACTTTTTGGATGCGGTTGAGCTCCCGTGCCCGTTCCTCGATCAAACTGCGCCGATAACGGACCAGTTCCCGGAGCTCCCGCTGAGCCCGATGAGGGATGTAACTCCCTTTTAGCAATCCATGGCGAAGCAAGTCCGCGATCCATTCAGCATCTTTGACATCGGTCTTTCGCCCGGGAACCGCTTTGATGTGTTAGGCATGACACAAGCACTTCGATCGGCTCTGCTTCGAGGAGATTATACACTGGCTTCCAATATACGCCCGTCGACTCCATGGCAACGTGCGTCACATTTTTTTCTTTCAGCCAATCCACCAACTCCTCGAGATCGTCGGTCAGCGTACCAAACGTGCGAATCTCTTTTCCTTCAGGGGTAAGGGCGCAAGCCGTAATCGATTGCTTATGCACGTCCAATCCGCAACAGCGTTCATACAAGACGCGCATCGGTCTCCCTCCCTGCTTCGTTCTCAAAAACAGCTGGTGCAGCAGCCTTTGTTCAAGCATTCTATCCTGCGTGCTTCCCTCAAGGGAGCGACATTCCGTAGTGCACTAGACTACTGGGGTCCGTCTATATATCGGACTTTTACGTACTATAGATACAACGACCTCATGACCCCAGCTGCAAGGAGACCATTCGACAGAAGGTTGTTTTCATCCTTCCGATGGTGACGAAATTTTTTGTCATGGGAGTCTATATAATTAAACCTTTTTGTACCCAAAATATTGATTAAAACCCACAAAAATATTATAAAACACCGTAAACTTTGACCCTAAATTCCCTACAAACCAATATATAACCTAATATATTAACAAAACTTAAAGCTATCATACTAGCAAAGGCTGCTCCACTTATTCCATATATCGGTATCAAAAGATAATTTAATCCTATATTTATTAAACAAGCAAATAAGTTACCATATACATGCAACTTAGGTTTTCCAGTCATAGAAAGCATAATCCATACACTTCCTACTGCAACATTAATAAACTGACCTATTCCTCTGAATATTAAGGCTACTTGTCCCTCTATAAATTCTTGACCAAATAACTCTAAAATATATTTACTTAAGCCGATCAGTCCTATTATTGTAATTAAAGAAAAGAGACCTAAAACCCGAGTAGATAATATATATATTCTCCTTAGTTCTTGAATTTTATGACTATGATAAAGTTGGGAAATTTTAGGGGCAAAAACCGTATTAAAAATCAGTAAATACATTGCAATCATATTTGTTATTTGAACTGTTATCTGATAAATCCCAACCTCTTTCTTTGTTAGCATCATTCCAAGCATAATAATATCTATTTTATCCATAATTGTACCCGCGATAGATGCAATGACAAGCGGAAAAGAATATTTTAAAAAGTTCTTATTATAAGAAAATTTTTTAAAACTAGATTTATTTTGATAAAAATAAACTAATACAGAAAACATTAAAGATATATAAACAGCTAATGCTATATTTTCAACATTACTACCAAAAATAAAATAGAACAACACTATAAGCAAAATGCGCATTAGCATAGAAATAAATCCATTAAAAATATAAAATTCTCTAATTTTACCTTCTGCTCGATAAATACTGAAAAAAATTTGTTCTAAAGCAAACAACAATACTAAAGGTAGCATAAGCTTAACAAACTGATCTTTAACAAAAAGACTGGTTATTAATATAAAAATGATTGATAAAACAGTACTCACAATAATACTTAAAGTAACATATTTATTTCCTACCTTTGGTATATAATATATTAATCCATTATCTAATCCAGCCACTGCAAAAATCGTTACAAAAGTAACTAGTGTAAAAGCATAAGTATATTGGCCGAATGCTTCGGCACCATATAATCTGGTACAAACTAAAGAAAAAAGCATAGAAAACAAAATACCTGATGCTCTTCCAAAAAGCGATTCTATAATTTTAACTATAAATTCGTTCTTTAAAATTTTTTTTAAAAAAATTAATCTTTCCATAAAATAAACCCCTATAAATGAGTAAACATGTGTTTTAAGAAAAAATTACTATTTTATGATTGTTATTTATAGTTCTAATTTAGCCATTTTATTTTGAAGTTTTTTATTTCCTCTTCAGAATAGAAATGCTTCATGTATTTTGTATCATATAAATTATTAATATAATCTTCACTAGGTCTAAAATTTTTTATAAACTCTTTATAAACACAACTATACCACTTTTTCTCACTTGTATTTTCATTTACTAATCTAAAATCTTTAATGTCTAAGAACTCTCCTATCTCCTTTTCTAATTCATTTATTTTTTCCATTTTAATAATCATTAGTTCAATGTTTCCTTGTTTTATAAGAGAAAATCCCTTTTCCTTATTAAAATCATATTTATATACATCTATTCCAAAAGCTCGTTTTAATTCATTATCTAACCATTCTACCCCATAATTATGGTTTAACTTATCATAAAATATTTTTTCTAAAGCTTTTAGGTTGCTATTGCTATCAAGTCTGTTATCGAATAGTTTACTTAATTCAAACACCGGTATTTGAATATCCTGAAAAAACATTGATACATTCCTTGAAACAGGCTCTCTTACTAAAGATATTATTTTAATTCTTTTGTTTCTTTTAAATAGACTAAGTATTATAACATTTCTTATATAATAAATAAACCTATCCCACAGTGAATGGTAATATTTTACACAATTAAAATTTTTAAACATTTCATAAGAGATTGGGGAGTAGAAGCTATGAATATGATAAATATGAAATTTCAAATCACTTCTCCTCTTAAGTGAATTTTCAATACTTGTTGAGGCTACTTTTCCCATTTGGTATATGAGAAGGAACTCACTTTTTATAAATTTCGTTAACTTATCTATCATAATAATTCTTTCTCCTTTACTAACAAAATATATAAATTCAGATTAGTTTTTCGGATTGACCCCCTAAATTTGGACACATCCTATCTTATTT
>NZ_BCQG01000093.1 GCF_001544315.1 Geobacillus jurassicus NBRC 107829 | reverse complement strand
CTTAAGATTTTGTCGAAACATTGCTGTCAACCTTAGGCTATCCTTTGGATTCAATCCGTATCATGAAGGCGGACTAAAATGACGTCGGCTCCGATCTTGACGATGTTCTGCCATGGAATGACGACCGCCTCTTCGCGCCCGAACAGCCCGAGCACTCTTCCGGAGCCTAAAATAATGAGCGAACGGATTTTGCCGGTATCTAAATCAATATCAATGTCCCCGATATTGCCAAGCTTTTTCCCATTGGCCACGTTGACAACGTCCTTCGTTTGAAATTCAGAAATTCTCATCACGGTTTCTTCCCCCGCCTTTCCCTCTCCCTCTTTTTCATCTATATGACGCCAAATGAGTGGTTATGTGCTAAAGAAAAAAGGCTGCGTCCGCAGCCTGCTCACACTTGGATGTTTTTATTCATTTGCCGGATCGCCGCTTTTTCGAGCCTGGACACTTGCGCCTGGGAAATGCCGATTTCTTCGGCCACTTCCATTTGCGTCTTTCCTTGGAAAAAGCGTTTGCGAATGATCATTTTTTCCCGCTCATTCAACCGCCGAAGCCCTTCCTTCAAGGCAATTTCTTCGATCCATTGGCTGTCGCGGTTGCGCTCGTCGCTCAGCTGGTCCATCACGTAAATCGGATCGCCGCCGTCATTGTAAATCGGTTCAAACAACGAAACCGGGTCTTGAATGGCATCGAGGGCGAAAACGACTTCCTCATGGGCGACGCCGAGTTCTTTGGCAATTTCCTCGGTCGACGGCTCTTTCGCCGTCTCGCCCATGAGCCGCTCCCGCACTTGCAGCGCTTTGTAGGCGATGTCGCGCAGCGAGCGCGAAACGCGGATCGGATTGTTGTCGCGCAAATAGCGGCGGATTTCGCCGATGATCATCGGCACCGCATAGGTGGAAAACTTCACGTTTTGATTGAGGTCAAAATTATCAATCGATTTCATGAGTCCAATGCAGCCGACTTGAAACAAATCATCTACAAACTCGCCGCGGTTGTTGAAACGCTGAATGACGCTCAACACGAGGCGCAAGTTGCCGTTCACTAATTTTTCTCTCGCCTCCAAATCCCCTTCATGCATCCGTCGGAACAGTTCGCGCATTTCCTCATTGTTGAGGACGGGAAGCTTCGAAGTGTCTACGCCGCAAATCTCGACTTTGTTCCTCGTCAAGTTGTTCCCTCCCATCAGGAGATGCTAAGTCGTCAGTTTTCAGTATCTCCTTGGGAGGGAAAAATATGCACAGCCTGTCCAAACAGGAAAAAGCGGCGGAAGTCCGCTCCCGCCGCCGGCTACATCATTTTATTGAACTCTTTGCGCAACCGTTTAATGATCCGCTTCTCAAGCCGTGATATGTACGATTGCGAAATGCCGAGCAAATCGGCGACATCTTTTTGCGTCTTTTCCTCGCCGCCGGAAAGTCCAAAGCGCAATTCCATGATTTGCTTCTCGCGGTCGCTCAGCTGGCGCAAGGCGTTCAGCAACAGGCGCCGGTCAACGTCCGCTTCCAAGTCTTTTGTGATGACATCGTCTTCAGTGCCCAAAACATCGGACAGCAACAGCTCGTTGCCGTCCCAATCGACATTGAGCGGTTCGTCAAACGACACTTCCGCCCGCACTTTGTTGTTGCGGCGCAAATACATTAAAATTTCGTTTTCAATGCAGCGCGACGCGTATGTTGCCAGCTTGATCTTCTTTTCCGGATTGAACGTATTGACCGCCTTAATCAGGCCGATCGTGCCGATGCTGATCAAGTCTTCGATGTGGATGCCGGTGTTTTCAAACTTGCGCGCAATGTAAACGACAAGACGCAAATTGCGCTCAATCAAAAGCGACCTCGCCGTGTCATCGCCGGCGGCGAGCTTGGCAATCAGCTGCTCCTCTTCTTCTTTCGTCAGCGGCGGCGGGAGCGCTTCGCTGCCGCCGATATAATAAATTTCATCCGCCTTCAGGCCGAGCTTGGCCAAAAGCTTATACAGCCAATACATGAAGCGAAATTTCCACTTTTTCATCAAACTCCCCCTTCTAAACAGGTAAAAAGCGAGTATGATATAGTAACGAGCTACGAAGCGGTCAGCTTTCGCCCCGTCTGCACCATTTTCGGATGGACGATGCAGTCGTACTCCCCATCTGCTGACAACGGTTCGGCGCTTAAGGCAACGAGCCCATGTTTCACCTCAAGCCATTGGTTTTCATACAATAGCATAATGCAGTCCGGCTTGACCGCCACCATCATTTGCGGACCGCTGCCGACCGCACGGTACGGAATCAGGCGAAGACGATGAGCCCACTGCTCCGGCGGGGGAGCAAGCTCCATGCGGGCGCTGAGGCAAGCCAACAGCTCATCAGGCAGCACGTCCTTCGCTTTTTCTTGATCGACCACCATCACCGGCGTTTTCGTCAACGGATCGACGAGCTGATTGCCGCTGTCGATCAAACCGCGCAACGGAAGCGGCTCGCCGTCCCACACCATCTTGACCTCAATGATATGTTCAAACCGCAGTTTTTTTTCACGAATCTCCTCCACCCTTCGGCGGGAAAAAAGCCATAAAACCGGAAACCCGATGACAACAAACAGCCAGCTGACCGGATCGCCCGCCCCGGGATGATGCATGAGAAGCATTCCTTGGCGTACGGACAGTCGGTGCGCGAAAAAATAATGAACCGCCAGCATGCCGCCGCCGACGGCGAACGTGGCAAAGTAAAACGCCAGCATATTCTCAAGCAAATAGCGCGGCCGCTTAAAGCCAAATGCGGCAAGCACGATCAATATCGAAACAGCGATCTTCACAAGCGGATGCTGGGCGATGGCGGAAAACGGGGTGAACAGCAATACGACAAGCAGCGAGCCGATCAACGCCCCGGCCAACAGACGCCACCAGACGATCGGCCGCTTGAGCATGAGCGCCGTCAGCCAAAGAAGCAACGCGTCAAAACAGACGTTCAACAGCCAAATAACATCGAGATAGACGACCAACCATCAAGCCCCTCCCCCCGCCCACATCGACTTTGTCTGAAACAAGTATATAGCATACTGCAAGGGAAAGTCTGTCAATCGGTGGCGGTGAAAAAGGGGATGTTTTGTCAAAACAGGGGGAAACGCGGCGAATCAAATCGGCCGCACGAAAGCCTTGCCTGCCTTCTCTTCTTCGCCCTTGCACTGCGAGGGCGGGAAGCCAACGCGAGAAGTTGGGCGAAAAAGGTGCACTTTAAGCCATATTGAGCAATGAAATGCTGCAAATACGCTGATCGACCGCGGTTTCCCTTCTCCGACGGCGCCGGAAAAAACGATAAATCACCGGCCTTCGAGAGATTTTTTGATCCTAATGTGAAAAACGGGCATGAACAAAACGTTCATGCCCGTTTCGCCATCTAGCGGCGGCGATTGCGGTTGCGCAAGAAAGCGGGAATGTCAAGCGGATCTTCCACTTGCCCCGAGCGGAGCGCCGCATAATCTTGCATCGGCTCCTCGCGCTTTTCGCGCTTTGGCGCCGGCGTCACTTTCGGCACGGTGCCAATGCGCGGCGCGCGCGGCTGCGAAGCGACGTTTTCGTTGAATCCAGTCGCAATAACCGTCACAATGATCTCATCCTTTAAGTTCTCATTAATAACGGAACCGAAGATCATGTTCACTTCTTGATCCGCCGCCGAAGCGACGATGTCGGCCGCTTCCTGCACTTCGTACAAGCTTAAATTCATGCCGCCGGTGATGTTCATCAGCACCCCTTGTGCACCGTCGATCGACGTTTCCAACAGCGGGCTGGAAATGGCTTTTTTCGCCGCCTCGGCTGCCCGGTTTTCACCGCTGGCGATGCCAATGCCCATCAATGCCGAACCTTTATTCGACATGATCGTCTTCACGTCAGCGAAGTCAAGGTTGATCAACCCCGGCACAGCGATCAAATCGGAAATGCCTTGCACCCCTTGACGCAGCACGTTGTCCGCTTCACGGAACGCCTCAAGCATCGGCGTATTTTTGTCGACGATCTCAAGCAACCGGTCATTCGGAATGACGATGAGCGTATCGACCGCCTCTTTCATGGCGGCGATGCCGCTTGCGGCTTGCGTCGCCCGCTTCCGCCCTTCAAACGTAAACGGGCGCGTGACAACCCCGACCGTAAGCGCTCCTAATTCGCGGGCAATTTGAGCAATGACCGGCGCAGCGCCAGTTCCCGTGCCGCCGCCCATGCCGGCGGTGACAAACACCATATCGGCGCCGCGGAGCGCTTCTTCAATTTGCTCTTTGCTCTCCTCAGCTGCTTTTTTTCCAACTTCCGGGTTCGCCCCCGCGCCCAAGCCGCGTGTCAGCTTCGCCCCGATTTGCAGCTTGATCGGCGCCTTCGACAAGTTGAGCGCCTGTGCATCCGTATTGACCGCAATAAATTCCACACCTTGGACCCCATGCTCAATCATCCGATTGACGGCGTTGTTGCCGCCGCCCCCGACTCCAATCACCTTGATCGTTGCCAACTGATCGACTGTTGTCTCAAACTCCAACATGGCCAAATCCTCCTAAAATTTCAATCTCTATTCAAAGAAAGAACCGAAAAATTTCTTGACCTTCTTCCCAAAACGGTCTTCTTTCTTTTTAGGTTTCGGCTGCTGTTTTTGCGAGGGGCGCTCGACCGGCTCCACCGCAGCGGCAGCCGGGACCGTTTTCCCCTGCAGCTGCGCCTGCCGGTAGGCGAACTTGAGCAAGCCGACGCCGATCGTATACTGCGGGTCGCGCACACCGATATAATCCGGCATGGCGATGCGGACGCTCGTCCCTAAAACGACGTGGGCCAGCTCAAGCAATCCTGGCATATTGGCGACGCCGCCGGTCAGCACATAGCCGCCGGGAAGATCGCGAAATCCAAGCCGGCGCACTTCCTGCTGAACCATTTGCAAAATCTCCTCCAGCCTCGCCTCAATAATATCGGCAATCTCCAGCTGGCTGAACTGCTGGTGCTGATCGGTGCCCATGATCGGCACGCTGAACACTTCTTCCTCCGAAGCGTAATCGTAAAACGCATGTCCGTGCTTCAGTTTGATTTTTTCCGCATCGTCCGTGGTCGTCCGCAATCCGATGGCCAAGTCTTTCGTAATGTGCTCCCCGCCGACCGGCAGCGAAGAGACAGCTTGCAGCGCCCCTTGCTCGAAGACAGCGACCGTGGTCGAGCCGCCTCCTAAGTCGACAAGCGCCGCTCCGAGATGCCGCTCGTCATCGGACAGCACGAGCATACCGGCCGCCAGAGGCTGAAGACAAATGTCGCTGATTTCCAAGCCTGCCCGCTCCACACAACGAAGGAGATTATGTAATACCGTCTTCGCGCCAGTCACCATAATTCCTTCCATTTCCAAGCGGACGCCGAGCATGCCGCGCGGATCATGAATGCCGTCCAATCCGTCAACGATAAACTGGCGCGGAACGACGCCGATGATTTCCCGATCGGGAGGGATGGAGACAACTTGCGCGGCATCGATGACGCGGGCGACATCTTCATCGCTGATTTCCCGGTTTTCGCTCGCGACGGCGACGATGCCATGACAGTCATGGAGCTGGATATGGCTGCCGGCCACCCCAACGATCACACGGCGGATCGATAAACCGACCATTCGCTCCGCTTGCTCGACCGCCCGTCTGATCGATTGCACCGTTTTGTCTATATCAACAATCGCCCCTTTTTTGAGCCCTTCCGCTTTGACATTGCCCACCCCGATAATGTTAATGGAGCTGCCTAACATTTCCCCGATGATGACTTTCACGCTCGATGTCCCGACATCCAGGCTAACGACGATCTCATTGCTGCTCATTTTTTGGCATCTGCCTACTAAAAACGCGCCGGTGCCGGTCGGCGTTTCAGTAAGCAGCGACACCTCCTTTTTCGGCTGAAATTTCCCATCTCTGTCTATTCGGTCTATGTCTAGTTTGCGAGTTTCGCAACAACGGTATATTTATTTTGTTTTACCCCATATAATTCAACACGCGAGAAGAGTTTCCCTGTCTTTCGTCTAACTTTTTTCGCGATTTTGCCGCCGCTTGGCCCACTCGGCAAGCCAAAGGCGACGGATGATGGCAATGTTTTGAAACAAGCGGACGCCGAAGGCGAACACAGCCGCTAAATACAAGTCTACACCAAGATGCACCCCAAGAAAAGTTAAAGTTGCGGCCAG
>NZ_BCQG01000092.1 GCF_001544315.1 Geobacillus jurassicus NBRC 107829 | reverse complement strand
CTCTTTACAACCACCCATTCCTTGGGAAAAGAACGGCATACTCCCATCATTTCCAAATGCCGCTCCGAACATGCACGATGGGCACAGCGGTGAAAAAACCGCGCCGCATGCGGCGGGCCATTGGCGCTAGGCGAATGCTACGCTCACTCCCAAAGGAAATTGTCCTTCGGCATGGGAATGTATCGAAAGAATTTGCTATGCTTATAGATGAGTTGGGCTGCACCAAACGTCCATAAGCTGCTAAAACAATGTTCCATTTCTTTTTGTTCAAACGGAACTGTGAAATGATGAAAGGGGCGAAAACCAAGGTGAAAGCCGTCGGCGTGATCGTCGAATACAATCCGTTTCACAACGGCCATTTCCATCACTTGCAAGAAACAAAGCAAAAGACCGAAGCGGACTGTTTGATCGCCGTCATGAGCGGAAATTTCCTGCAGCGCGGCGAACCTGCTATTGTCTCCAAATGGGCGCGGGCGAAAATGGCGCTCGCTGCCGGCATTGATATTGTCATCGAGCTTCCGTACGCTTTCGCCGTGCAGGCGGCTGAGCAGTTTGCCCACGGGGCGGTGCAGCTGCTTGCGGCGATCGGCTGCCAAGAGCTTTGCTTTGGCAGCGAATCGGGGGAAATTTCCGCTTTTTTATCCGCGGCGGAAACATGGCTCGAACAGAAGGAAACGTTCGATTCCCTCATCCGCACCGGGCTGGCGCGCGGACAAAGCTTTCCGAAAGCCGCCGCTGAAGCGTGGCAAAAGTTCGGCGCCGCTCCGCTTGATTTGTCGCAGCCAAACAATGTACTCGGCTTTGCCTATGTGAAAGCCATTCGGCAAAACAGACTGGCGATGGCCCCGCGCACGATTCCGCGCATAGCGGCCGGCTATCATGACGAATCATTTTCCCACCCGTCGATTGCGAGCGCCACCAGCCTGCGGAAAACATTGCGACAAACCGGACAGCTCGAGTCGATCGCGGCGTACGTTCCGCCCGCTGCGCTCGAACAACTCCGCCAATACCGGGAGACATACGGGCGCTTTCACGATTGGGAAGTGTATTTTCCGCTCCTAAAATATCGGCTGTTGATCGCCACAGAGGCTGACTTGCGCCGCATCGCCGGCGTGGAGGAAGGGATCGAACACCGGCTGAAGCAACACATCGCCCACGCCGAAACGTTTGCCGCCTTCATCGCCGCCGTCAAAACGAAGCGATACACCTGGACAAGGCTGCAACGCTTATGCGCGCATGTGTTGACGAATTTCACAAAGGAGGAGCAAGCCAAAGCGGCCAACCCGACCTATATCCGGTTGCTCGGCATGAATGAAACCGGCCGCCGCTACTTGCAGCAGGTGAAAAAACACCTGGCGCTGCCGCTTGTCGCCAAGGCGGCCAAACTCAACGGCAATCCGCTGTACGAGCAAGAAAAAAGAGCGGCGGCCGTATACGCCGCCGCCTTTTCCGAGCCGCTCTACAGCGCCGCACTGAAAGAAGAATACGCCACAGCGCCGATTTACGCTTCCGGCATCGAACGCAAATAACGAACCGCCTCATCAAATGTATCGACTGGGACGATTTTCATCTTCGTCCCGATTTTTTTCGCCGTCTGCACCGCCTCGCGATAATTCGATGTCGGCGCGCCATGTTCGTTCGGCGCGAAAAACACCTCGACCCCTTCGCGGTCGGCCGCTACAACTTTTTGCGAAACGCCGCCGATCGGCCCGACGTTTCCGTCAAGATCAATCGTTCCGGTGCCGGCGATTTTATGGCCTTTTGTAATATCTTCATCGACGAGTTGGTTGTAAATTTCAAGAGAAAACATAAGCCCGGCCGACGGCCCGCCGATTTGTTCCGACTCGACGTCAACGGGCGGGTCGGTGCGGACGTTATAATCGGTCATGAGCGTCACCCCGAGGCCGACTTGGTTCGGGTGCTGCCGAAACGGCTTCAGTTCAAGCTCTATCTCATGCCGCTTCCGGCCGCGAATGAACGCGACGCGGACGCGATCACCCGCTTGTTTTCCACGAATGTAGTTGACCATTTGCTCCGATGTGCCGAGCGGCTTTCCATCGATCGCGACGATGCGGTCGCCGGTCTCTAAACGGCCGGCGGCCGGCATATCAGGGAGGACGCTCATGACATAAACGCCGCGCGGTTCATACGACACCGGCTTTCCAGCATGACGATAAGCGACGACGATCGCCGCCTCTTTCGACTGCTCCATGAGCTCAAGCTGGCGCATCGTATATTCCTTGTCGCTCTCCCCTTCCTGCTTGATTTCCTCAACCGGATGGAGCTCATAAAACGGGCGGATATGGGCGAGCAAATACGACGCCACGTTCGCCCGCCCCATCCGCACCGTCGTAAGCATAAACGTTCCGGCATCGCGATCGCCATGTTTTACATGAACGAGCGGCTTTAAACTTTGCGCGCTTCCCGGCATCGTCACGTAATACGGCAGCTTCATAAAAATGAGCAAAAAGGCGAGGGCGGCGCCAAAGAAAAACAAGGCAATGTACGTCCGTTTTTTCATTCGTGCGATGGCTCCTTCCACTGTTCGATCGCTCGGCGGATCGCTCCGACTTGCTTTCGCGCTTCCTCTTCCCCACGGGCGATGATTTCCTCGATGTCCGTGAACGCCCGCGAACTATATTGTTCGACACGCGGCCGGATCATCACATCTGAGGCGAGCTGACGGTGAGCTACCAGTTCCGCTTGCAAAATATCGAGGCTCTGCCAAATGACATCGACGATCGACGCAATTTCCGCCTTCGTGTTGAGCGGAGCGACGTCGACGGCGATGACAATATCCGCTCCCATCGCCCGGGCGACCGACACCGGCACCCGGTCGACGACGCCGCCGTCAACAAGCAGCCGCCCGTTGATTTCCGCCGGCACAAAAATGCCGGGAATCGAGATGCTCGCCCGCACCGCCTGGGCTGCTTCTCCTTGCCGAAACACCACTTTTTCCCCTGTCTGCAAATCAGCGGCGACAACCGCCACCGGCGGGGACATCTCCTCGATTCGTTTTCCTTTCGTCAACAAACGGATGAATTGCGTGATCCGTTCACCGGAAATCAGCCCCATTTTTGGCACTGTCCAGTCAAGAAAATCGTTGCGCCGAAACGATCGGGCCAGCCGGTAAAGACGATGGAGGCCATGGCCGCTTGCGTAGAGAACGGCGACGAGCGCGCCGATGCTGCTGCCGGCTAAATAAGAGATTGGAATCTGTTCCTCTTCAAGCACTTTCAGCACGCCAAGATGGGCGAATCCGCGCGCCCCTCCCGACCCGAGCGCCAATCCGATTTTGGGCAGCACGCCTCCTCCCCCCCTTTGTCGCAGCGCTCCCCGCTTTCATCGTATGGTCTAAAACGCCCCCCTATGCTCGTATATTAGGTTATATGAGGTTGTACCGCGCGAAGCCGCACGGCAAAAAAAGGGGGGAGAAGAGTGAAACGAAATTGGGAAGCGAAATGGAAAACCGTATTGCTCGCTTCCGCCGCCACCTTGTTTGCGTTTTCGCTCATTTGCTATCCAAAACAGTCGCTTGAAGCGTCGATTCGCGGCTTAACGATGTGGTGGGAGGTCGTCTTTCCGTCGCTTTTGCCGTTTTTCATCGTCTCGGAGCTGCTCATCAGCTTCGGCGTCGTCAGCTTCCTTGGCGTCCTGCTTGAGCCGCTCATGCGCCCGTTGTTTCGCGTCCCAGGCGTCGGCGGGTTCGCCTGGGCCATGGGAATGGCGTCCGGCTACCCGTCCGGGGCCAAACTGACCGCCCGCCTGTACCAGGAAAAGCAACTGACCACTATTGAAGCCGAGCGGCTCTCATCATTCACCAATTCGTCCAATCCGCTCTTTATTTTCGGAGCCGTATCGGCGGGATTTTTCAATAACCCGCATCTCGGACTTGTGCTGGCTCTCTCACATTATTTAGGAAACATTAGCGTCGGATTGATCATGCGCTTTCACGGCATTTGGAAAGAGCAGGGACAGCCGAAACGGCGGCCGCGCCCGTTTTCGCTTCCGTATGCGTTGCGCACGCTGCACCGCACGCGGCTGAAAAACGAACAGCCGCTTGGCAAGCTGCTTGGCGACGCCGTGCGCTCATCTGTCCAAACCCTACTGATGATCGGCGGTTTTATTATTCTCTTTTCCGTCATTAATAAACTGCTGTATATGATGCATTTGACCGAACAGCTTGCCCAGCTGCTAGGCCATCTGCTCCGCCTCGCCCAACTGCCGGAGCAGCTTGACATCCCGGTGTTTTCCGGCTTGTTTGAAATTACGCTCGGCAGCCAAATGATCAGCCAAACGAATGAGGCGACGTTGATGGAAAAAGCGGTGGCAACGAGCTTCATCCTCGCTTTCGGCGGCTTTTCCGTTCAAGCGCAAGTCGCCAGCATCTTGGCAGAAGCAAACATCCGCTTTCAGCCGTTTTTCATCGCGCGCCTGCTGCACGGGGTGTTTGCCGCTTTATTTACATACTTGCTTTGGAAGCCGTTGTACGTTCGCGCGGTTGGCGGAGAACGGGCCAACATTCCGACGTTTCTTCACGCAGCACCGGGCAGCGTCTGGGATGAAGGCTGGCGGTGGCTGCAGCAATACGGGCCGCTTATGACGCTGTTGTTTCTTTGCCTTTATATATGGCTCATGGTCAAAGCGGCCAGTGAATCGCGCGGGCGCCCATAAACCGCTTGGGCGCCCGGCGTCCTTGACAGCCATCTGGCCGTTAGGGCAAGGGCAGGTTGCCTTATCCTCGGTGATGAACCGTCCTTGTCAGCAGACGAATCGGCGCCGGTTGCAGCGTTCGCTGAAGCTGCCCCCGACCGGGCTGTCAATCGGCAACCATGGACGCAAATTTCCGCTTCAGCGCCTGCTCGACGACCGGGGGCACGAGCTCAGAAATATCACCGTTGTATTTTGCCACCTCTTTGACGATGCTTGAGCTTAAAAACGCATACTGGCTGTTCGTCATCATGAAAAACGTTTCAATGTTTTCATCAAGGACGCGGTTCATCGACGTAATTTGCATTTCGTATTCGAAATCGGACACGGCGCGCAAGCCGCGCAAAATGGCATTCGCTTTTTTGCTGCGGGCGTAATCGACGAGCAGGCCGTGAAACGATTCCACATGAACATTCTCAAGCGTCCGCGTCACCTCGCGAAGCAGCTCGATCCGCTCCTCGACGGTAAACAACGGTTTTTTCGATGAGTTGTTCAACACGGCCACATACACTTGATCAAACACTTTCGCTCCCCGCTTAATAATATCCAAATGTCCATACGTCACAGGATCAAAGCTCCCCGGACAAACCGCAATGCTCGCCATCGCTTCCATCCCCTTCCCATCTATAAATCGTCACGCCGGTGATGCCATATGTTTCCCGCTTCCACCGTTTCAGGCCGTCGACCTCCTCGGGCAGCTCCACCTCCGCCGAGTGTTCAGCGACGACGACGCCATCCGGCTCCAACAAGCGGCGCTCGGCAATCGACGACAACCATATCGGCCACTGTTTCTCTTTGTACGGTGGATCGAGGAAAATGACTGCAAAACAGAGGCCGCGCTTCGCCACTGCTTTCAGCGCCCGTCCGGCGTCGTTGCAGTAAATTTCCGCCCGTTTTTCAAGCCCGCAGGCCGCCACATTTTTTCGAACCGTCTGCACCGCTTTCCGGTCGTGATCAACGAAAATGACACGCTCAAGTCCGCGGCTGAGCGCCTCGATGCCCAGGCCGCCGCTGCCGGCAAACAAGTCAAGACCGATGCCGCCCGAGAAATACGGCCCAATCATATTAAATATCGCTTCTTTGACTTTATCGGTCGTCGGCCGCGTCGACATCCCTGGAACCGCTTGCAGATTCCGTCCTTTGCACGTTCCGGAAATGACTCTCATTGCCTTCACCCAATCCACCGTTGCACAAGATGATCTTGCCATCAACATGATTCACCGTTTTCATCGTAATCTTACCATAAAGTTGATGATCGTCAAACTAGAGAATTTTTTCGCGATCCGTGTATAGAAATCGGGAAACCGGCCATAATGAGTAATGGCAACAACATTGTTGCCAGTAACGGAGAAGACTTACGTTTCCCCATAAGTTCTTCCTCCGGTTTCTCCTCTCCCTTTTCTTTATTTCTTTCCGCTCCTTGTTCCGCCTAGCGCGGAGGCAAGGATCTGGAAGGAGCCTTGCGGGTTCGCCTCCGCAAGGTTTG
>NZ_BCQG01000091.1 GCF_001544315.1 Geobacillus jurassicus NBRC 107829 | reverse complement strand
AAACGGATGAGCAAGGAAACATCGCGGCCCGTTACCAATACGATGCGTGGGGGAACATTCTATCCCAATCCGGCGTCTTGGCTGACGAAAACCCATACCGATATGCGGGATACCAATATGACCAAGAAACGGGTCTCTATTACTTAATTGCCCGATACTACCATCCAACGCATGGAGTGTTCCTTTCCTTGGATCCAGATCCGGGGGATGCGGATGACATTCTCACGCAAAACGGATATACGTATGCGAACAACAATCCGGTGATGTTGGTGGATCCGGATGGGAAGTTTGCGTATGCTGTAGGGCTTTATTTTGTTCCTGGTGTTGGACAAGTAATGTTAATTGGTACTGCTGCTGTTGTCGGGGCCTATGGAGCGTGGTATTTAGGAACAAAACTTGGGGAGATAGACTGGGACCATATTAAAGAGGAGCACGGTCCTAAATCTAATAAAAAGATGAAAGATGGAAAAAAACCAAAAAGTAAGTTTAAAAGTAATAGAACTTTAAAGAGAACCACTAGAGCAACTGCGAGGACAAAGCCCGTAAGAACAGGTAGATATGGTAGAACTATCCATGAAAAAACATTTAAAAGACCCGTAGGAACAGATACTAGAGGGAAACCTACTAATAGAGTAAGAGTCATTCGGGAACCATCCGGTAAAGTTGTAACAAGTTTTCCTTTCTAGTTATATTATTTTCGGGCATTATTATCTTTTAAAAGATAATAATGCCTCTCTATAAAAAGAAGGGGGTTATATATTTGAATACTGACAAATTAATATTTAATAAATATTATGAAATTACAGAATTAAGTAAATATGAACCTATATCTGTAGACTTGGGATTAAAAGACGATATATTGATACTTTATTTACATGAAAATACTAATGGTAATCCCTTTTTATATAAAATAGTCCATTTAGATAATGGAGAGAAGCGGTCGTATGAAGTCGTTGCAAATAAAGAATTACACTTCTTGCAGTTAATAGAAGATAACTATCTACTAATCTGTGGTTACTTAACACATGATCAAGAAAATAATGCATTTATATATGACAAAAAAGGAAATTTATTAAAAGAATTTTGTGTAGGTAATGGAGTAAATACATGTAAAGTAGATCAAGATCACCATATATGGATTGGTTATAGTGATGAAGGAATTTTTCATGAAAGTGAAATAGGAAGTAAGGGAATTGTATGTTTTGATAAAAATGGAGCTATTATATATGATGCATTTGATATGTTAGTTGAGCAACGAAATTTTCCACCCATTGATCATTGTCATGCAGTAAACATTTCTGATTCTAACGATGTATGGCTATATTATTATAGTGCAGATGCAAAATATCCTATAGTGCAATTAAAAAAGAATAGTAATACTGCTTGTTGGTGGGAATCGAATGTTAGTCGTGGAGAAAATTTGGTTGTTGGGCACAATATGGTTTTTGTTTTAACCAATGAAGGAGATATTGTGGGAATTAATCTAGAAAATAAGCAACATAAAGAATATACAGCATACGATACACAAGGTAACAAATTGACATTTGATTATTATTTTGGTAGAGGAAGTATATTGTATGGAGTTAGTAAAAATATTATTTATAAGCTAGATTTAGAAAAGTTCTAAATAGAACAATGTTTCGGGTTAATGGAGTAATAGTTCTGTTTGTATTTATGGACAGGATTATTACTCTGTTTCGTTTTAACATAGGATTGTGACAAGAGTGCCTGTCACGTGTCGAAGGAATAGCTGCAACATTTCTTCTTTAAGCATGTATCAATCGTATTATGACGCGGAAGATTAACGGATCAGCATGTCGTCGGTGCGGGTGCATTGGATTTGACCTATGCGTACGATGCGGACGGAAACATTGTAATGTATTTTGATGGTGCGGATTCGCATACGTTTACATATGATTTTGCCGGCCGCTTAACGTCATGGACATATCAAGGCAACACGGTTCAGTATGACTACGATGCGGCTGGGAACTTGAAAAACCCGCACGGCAAGACGCTCACCTTTAACGTGGCGAATAAAGTCGAGGGCTTCAGCTACGATGAAGCAGGAAATTTGCTTCAAGATGACAAATACCAATACGAATGGGATGGGGAAGGCCGCCTGCTTAATGTGAAAGATTTAAACGGCAATACGATCGCCAGCTTCACGTACCATCCAGACGGTTTGCGGAAAACGAAAACAGTCAACGGTGTAACGTACCATTATCACTATGCCGGCTCCGATTTAGTTCGTATCACCGATGATAACGGACAAACGGTGTGGGCGTTTACATGGGCGAATGGAAAGCCGAACACCATCACGAACTCAAACGACGATACGTTTTACTATGTGACGAATTGCCGCGGAGATGTCGTACGTATCGTGGATGAAAATGGAGCGACGATGGCTAGTTATAGCTACGATCCATGGGGCAAAGTCCTTTCCGCTTCAGAAGATACAGGAGTCGCTGGACAACCACTGGGGTATGCAGAGTATTATTATGATAAAGAAACCAAACTGTATTATCTTCAAGCACGATATTATGATCCAGAAACGGCAATGTTTATTTCGAGAGATCCAGGTCCAGGGGATCAGGATGATTCAATAACCCAAAATGGGTATACGTATGCGAATAACAATCCGGTGATATTAGTGGATCCGGATAGGCATTGGGTCTGGCTGGCGATCAATGCAGGGTTTGCGGTTTATGATGGATATAAGGCATTTAAAAAAGGTGGATGGAAGGCTGCGGCGATTGCGGTAGGTGCAGGGCTTGTTGGCGGTGCGGCTTTTAAAGCGTATAGAATTTATAAAGCGAGAGAAACAGTCAAGATTATGAAGATTTTATTGGCGGCTAAGCATGGAAAAGGTAACACTACTATAGAAGTAGGGAGAGTAAGTAAGAGACTAGCAAAAAAGGCTGGGAAAGCATGGGTTGGATCAGGGGCTAAGCCACTCTACAAAAATGGTAAATGGATAGGATATAGAAGTAAAGATAAATCTAAAGTATTTAGAATGCAGTATAAGAAAACAAGAAGGGTATATCAAGCGAATTTTGAGGAATTTTATAAGAGTCCTATCAACAAAAAGACATATAAGTTACGAAATGCACACTTGAATTTTTAGCATGGAGGGAGCCATATAAATGATAATTCCTGAATTATTTTGTTTAACGATAATGGATGAAGACTGGGGAGAGGATGTTGATGATTTTTGGATTGAAATTGAAGCAGATATTGGTATAAAGGGGGACTCAGATTCTGCTGAAGTATTTACTATCTATGTTACAAGTCCAAGAAGGTTAAGGGATATGGTGGAAAAGTCAGGGTTGGAGATAGCTAGGGGATTGTTTATAATGAGAGACTTTAATATAAAAAGTGTAGAGGAGCGTCTCAAAAAAATACTTGCACATTGTTCAAGAAAAACGTGGAACGAAACAGCTTTAGCTATTAGTCGGTACGCTATTTGGGAGTATGAAAACTAAGTCGAAGTATAATTGGGAATTTTTTGGATATATAAATCCAACCTATTTTCCTAACATGTCGTCTTGTTAACGTGAGGGTGCTTTAAAGATAGCATTGTTCAAACCTATCTTGACAGAAACACAGAATATTGATGGAGCCTTTTCATGAAAAATTTTTATTTAGAGCTCACGACCTACTTTAAGGTTTGTGAGCTTTTATTATCTGAGAGTGAGAAAGAATAACAACTAACTAGAGAAATGTAACCAAACAAAAAACATGGATTATGACGAGAGAGGAAACATTCGCACCTTCACGACTGGAAATGGAGCGGGCGCTACCTTCACGTATGATGACCGCGGCTTGGTGAAAAGTCTGTCAGTGGGGACGGCAGATGGAACCGAGTTGTTGGCGGAAACGTACCGTTATGACGAAAACGGCAATCGGACAGAAATCGCCACCCCGACCGGCGCGAAGACGCTCTATCGTTATGACGTCTTAGATCAACTAGTGGAAGAGCAATGGCCAGATGGAACGACGATCGCGTATACGTACGATGGATTCGGCAATCGCAAGCAAATCGTCAAAACGAAAGACGGACTATCCATGACGATCACGGCCGATTATAATGTAGCGAATCAATTGACCCGTTTCGGCGATGAAACGATCACGTACGATGCCAACGGCAACCGGACCGAAGACGGCGAGTACCAATATGAATGGAACGAAGCCGATCAGCTTGTCTCTATCACTCGAAAAGGCGAAAGCACGCCGTTTGTGACGTACCAATATGATGAAGACGGTCGCCGTATTCAAAAGAATGTGAATGGTGTTATTACGAACTACCATTACCAAGGCGACAGCCTGAACGTTCTGTATGAAACCGATGCAAGCGGAAATGTGGTAAGGTCGTATATATACGGAGAAAATGGGCAACTCCTTGCTATGAAGAAAGGCACAGCAACGTATTTTTACCACTATAACGCCCATGGCGATGTCATCGCCCTAACGGATGCGCAAGGAAACATCGTAGCCCGTTACCAATACGATGCGTGGGGGAACATTCTATCCCAATCCGGCGCATTGGCGGACGAAAACCCATACCGATATGCGGGATACCAATATGACCAAGAAACGGGTCTTTATTACCTGATTGCCCGGTACTACCACCCAGAGCATGGCGTGTTCCTATCTTTAGACCCAGACCCAGGGGATGCGGACGATATCCTCACACAAAACGGCTATACGTACGCGAACAACAATCCGGTGATGTTGGTGGATCCGGATGGGCATTGGGTATGGCTGGCTATCAACGCGGGATTTGCGGCGTATGATGCGTATAAGGCGTACAAGTCGGGAAAAGGATGGACAGGTGTCGCAGCTGCGGCGGCTATCGGTTTTGTCGGTGGAGGAAGATTAAAAGCAGCTAGAGAAGCTGGATTTGCTGCTGAGACATATCTTGCTAGAAGATTAGGGGCTAAACCAGCCCATCTTCAAAGAATATTTAGTGTTGGAAAAACAACAAGACGAGCTGATATTGTAAAAAAATGGTACATTACATGAAGTGAAAGTGGGAAGGGTTTCAGCTTCTGCTTTCACGAGAGCACAGATTGCAAAGGATGCATGGTTATTAAAACATGGAAAAGTAAAAAGGGTGCACTGGAACTTCTACGTAAGCTCAAGAACAGGTAAAGTAGGACCAAGTAGAAATCTTAGAAAACTTTTAAAGAAACATGGTATATCATATAGTATACATCGTGAAAGCTTTTAAAGAGTAAAGGAGGGATCTTTATGTTATCTAATAAGGATAAAATGGTTAGTGCTTTAAAAAAAATAGTTGTCCCAGAATTAAGAAACAGGGGATTTAAAGGGGCTTTTCCTCATTTTAGGAAGCAAGAAGGTCAGTTAGGTTATTTGCTATCGTTTCAATTTGATAAATGGGGAGGAGGATTTATAATAGAAGTTGGAGTAGCAAGGGTTAATGAGGAAGGAAACGTGATAGTTGATGGTATAGTTCGACCATTTCAAAAGATGAATGCTTTTCACTTAAACAATCGTTTTAGAATAATGAATAATAAAAATGGAGATAAAGATTGGTTTAAATTCGATAACGAAAACCAAAATTTAGAGGAAACAGAATTTATTCGAATAGCTGAGAATGTTTTGCCATATTTGGATGTTGCAGGAAATTGGTTTGAAAAAATAAAGCAAAAGCAAACAGTACGATAGAACCAATCTAGGCGACCTGCTTGCTTTATAGCAGTGTCGTCTTTTTTATAACAATTTAGATAAGCTATTGACTCAAGAAAAAGTAGTAACCCGTGGTGCTAGATAAAATCGAGTAAGCATAAAAATAGCCCTTGCCTGCGGATCTCCTGTAGAATGAAAGTGCCAACCATCATTCGAAAGGAGAATCCCCGTGCAAGAGCACTTTCATTTTTACTACAGATCAAGCGAAAATTCAAAAACAATATGCGGCCATTTTCTTCTTTGTTTCTGCCCAACTCCCATCCATCCAAATGTATTTGCAGCGCCGCAATCGTCATTTGGTGAAGCAAGAAGACGTTGTCATCATTGCCATTCATATTTTAGGTGTAAACTAGCACATTATTTCAGAATCCCTTTTTCAAATTATATAAATGCACCTTGAAAAGTTAACTTTTCGATTACGCGGAACACCCCAAGCGCCGCAACACTTCCTCCGGGCGTTCCTGAATGTAATGAGCAAATCGTTGAACCGCTTGCAGGATCTCGTGGCGGTCTTTGTGAAAGGCGTTGGCGATCACCGTATCCTTCAGCCATTTCCACAAACGCTCGATCGGGTTGAGCTGCGGCGAGCAGGGCGGCAGATACAGGAAA
>NZ_BCQG01000090.1 GCF_001544315.1 Geobacillus jurassicus NBRC 107829 | reverse complement strand
ATTACCATCGCTAGTTGTGCTGATCCGAAAGTTATCTCAAAAAAATAAGCAAAAATTCCTTTTATTCTGGATGGTTAGGGTGCGAAATGTGAGACGGGTTTTCTATAATCTATAATCATATTTCAGCACCTAAATCTTTATAAAATTTTAATACTTCCTTAGCAACTGTTGACCAATAAAACTTACTAGCCTCTTTTTTAGTAACTAGTCTTAATGATTGATATTCATTAGAGGGTAGCAATGAAATATAATTTAATATTTCAATTGCTTCTTTGACATTATTAAAATGGAATGTACTTTTTAAAGAATAATCTAGAACACCTGAATTATTACTAACCACACTTGGTACTCCTAGAGCATGAGCTTCTAATAACGCATTATTCGCTGTTGCAAATTCAACTGGTAACAAATGTACATGTGATGATTGTAAGACTTTAAAATATTCGTCCTCCTGTAAAAAAGGGTGAATAATTGTGTTAGAGAATCTACTAGCATCTTCTTTCCAATCTTTTGAAACTCCTATCAAATTAAAACGCCAATTAGAATGATTTTCTTGAGCATATTTTACAATTTCAAAAAAGGTTTTTTTATCCCTGTAATTAGATCCAATTACAGTAATAACAAAATTTTGCCTATGCAAATCTACATGACTGTAAAAACCCAACTCGTTAACCCCATGTGGTATAAATTTTATATTTTTATTTGGATATATATCTCTTAATCTACTAGCTTGGTCACTACTCAAAGATATAATTCCAGTTAATTGAGAAAATGCTTTCCTTCTAAATGTTGCGAGTTTTCTATTTGTGTTACTTTTTGCATCTAGCCACTCTTCATCCAAATGGATAGTAGCTACAGAAACTGTTTTTGTATTTGAAGGTACACTGAAGATAAGATGTTGTTCAGGGTATAGATAGTGGACTACTTTATATTTTTTGGTTTTATTCATTAAATAAAGCTCAAATAACATAAAATTAATCTGCTTTAGTTTTGACCCTAGAGGGGCATCACCAAAAGGAAATTTACTAGCATCAATATAATCACTGTTAATAAAGCGGGCTAACTGATGATAGCCACTTGAGGGAGAATGATGCGAAAACTTAAATCCTGCAAGCAAGATCTCATTTAGTAAATGTTGTTTCATATACGACACTCTCTCTTAATCTAAACATTAATTTATTCGAATCAAAAAATTAAAAAGAAGTAACTTATACTCCTCTTACTTTGAAAAAATCCATTTATATGGAACTAACTTTTCTTCATACGAAGAAAATACTGTCGATTTAAGAAAAAGAGCAAAATAAATAATTAATATAACAGCTGTAAATAAAAATCTAATTTTTTTATTTTCAATACTTTCTATCAGTCTTGGAACGATAATTATTGATGAAAACCGCAAATAATCAAGTAGTCTTTCAGCAATCCATACCTGTAAGGTTAATATTTTTAAAATTCCCCAAAAAACAAAAGCGTTCAAAAATGGTTGTACCTTTACATCCTGTGCAATTTTGTCATAATTTAAAATCGCAATAAATACCAATATAAACCTAAATAAGTAACCAAGACCAAACTCTTCTCTTTTTACATTATTTTCTAACAGATTAGTTTCCGAGTATATATCTCCGAAATAAGGAACGAAATGTAACATCTTTATAGATAAATCTTGTATATTAAATAAAAAATTAGCCAATATTACCAAAACAAACATAAATAGCAATGTTTTTTTTGAGTATCTTCTCATTAAAAACGGGATAAACAAAACGGCAAGAAATATAGAGTAATGGAATAGTGAAGAAAATAAAATCAATAATACCATTAAAATAATTCTTTTTTCCCTAAATTTTTCTATGATATTTAAAAAAATGATATTTGTTAGTCCTTGTCTAACCACATTAAATAAATATATATATGCTCCATCTAACCAGAATATCACAAAAGACATAAATGAGTGTTTTCCTTGGTTTCTAATAATCTTAAAAGCAAAATATAAACTCAAAAAAGCCATTAAAACAAGAACACTAGAAAGTTCAAAGCCTAATTTCGAAAAAATATCATTTATTAACCTAAAGCCTATTTCTTTATTAGCTCCATACCCTAGATAAAATATATTATAATATATACCATAATCCCTACCTACATCAAATCTTAATCCAACAAATAATACTAAAATTAGAAATGTTGGAATTAAAAATAAGAGAGACAAAATTAGCTTTTCTTTAGAGTTATTACATCGCACTTTTAGAGGATAAAATAAGAAAGATGTAAGAGTAAACATAAATAAATAAATCATCCTATATTCCTCTTTCAAAACTAATTTAAGCCAAAAATTTTTATATAAATACCGAATAGCTTATGTTTAATACTAGTGCTCTCAAAAAATATTTTAGGTAGATTTGTAATTGAATTTATCTCATTTAATACCTGGCTTTTTTCCTTCTCTTCAAGTTCCCTAGAATTCTTCAGAGCTTTATAAATACATATAGCTACCCAGGTTGAAATAAATTTATTTTCTTGTTTTATTTCCAGAATTTTTTTTGCGATATTTACATAATCAATGGCTTTTTTAAAATTTACTTTACTACTCATAATTGAATTTTCTCTTTGCCTATAGTTTACTGTTAGTATATCTAACATTTTAACCCTTCTCGCCTTTAAGAAAATTCTTATAGTATATTCCATATCCTCGTATAATAAACCATCTAAAAAAAACTCATTTTTAATAAGATCATATCTGTATAATTTATTCCAAACAACAGAGTTAACCGTATTAGTTCTTATACCTTTTTCTAGTAATTGTATTCCTTTCATTATTTTGTTAACCATATTATGGTTAACTTTAAACACTTTATTAATATTCGAATTCTCTCCATAATAATACTGAAAACTCCCAAATACTATATCTAGATTATCTTTAGCAGCCTCATTAACCATAGTTTCTATTACATTGCAATCGTAAAGAAAATCATCACTATCCAAAAAGAAAACATAATCTCCTTTTGCGTGTCTAATTCCTGTATTCCTTGCAGCACTTAGTCCTGCATTTGCTTGATTTATAATCTGTAAATGATTAAATTTTTGGGAATACCTCTTTAATATATCTAAACTATTATCTGTAGAACCATCGTTAACGCAAATAATTTCTATATTAGGATATGTTTGTTGTATAACACTATCCAAACACTCTTGCAGAAATTCTGCTACATTATACACTGGAATAATCACACTAACTTTTATAATAATTAATTCCTCCCTGTTCAGTATAATTTTATTTATCCCTTATATCACCAGAACTATCTAATAAACAATAAAAAATCAAAAATATAAACAAACTTTTCCATTTAGTTTTTGTAGATTTTTTACATTATTTATTTAAAATTTTTCTTAGTTTTTATTAAATCGTTATATATTTCTAAATATTGATTTACCATTTTACTAATATCGAACTTTTTCGAATGTAATAAACTCTTATCACAAAGTGATTTGTATAATTTCTGATCTGATAAAACATTTTGTATAATATCGGCTAACTCCTTATAATCTCCCTTTTCAAAAAGTATCCCTGCACCACTTACTGTCTTATCTAGTCCAGGTACTCTGCTGGCAATAACAGGTTTACCAGCTGCCATTGCCTCAACCACTACCAAGCCAAATCCTTCCCAATTAGATGAGAGAATACATATGTCTACTGATTTTGTTATTTCAGGAACATCACTTCTTTTTCCTAAGAAAAAGACTCTGTCATCGATCTTATAATCGATAGCTAACTTTTTGTAATAATCTTCTAATTCCCCCTCACCTATCAATATCAACTTAATGTTGTTTGGTAGTAATTGAATTGCCTTAAAAAGTGTTTCATGATCCTTCTCTTTACTAAATCTTGCAACCATTAATAAAAATTTATCTTCAGGTTGCACTTCAGTTCCTAGAACCTTATCGAGTTTTACTGGCCTAGCATTATTAAACTTCTCTAGATGAACTCCGTTCAAAATAACTTGGAATCTTTCATTTTTTGATACTTTCAGCCAATGTAAGAGATTATTCTCTGTTTCAGGTGTTATGGAGATTATTTTATCATACAAGGAGTAAATAAATTTTTCTAAAAGTCGTAAGCTTTTATGGTTTCTCCTTCTGTTATGTGTACTATGTTCAGTTGTCACCAGTACAGGTTTTTTTCTTAACCCAATGCTCGCTAGAGGAATCCAATACTGCATTGGAAAGATATGAGCGTGTACAATATCGTACTTTTTTATTATTTTACGTATTTCAAAAAAATTCCTTAAGTCAAATTTATGATTGTACTTTAATACTGATATTTTTATATTACTTTCTTTCAAACTTTTTTCAAATATATTGTTTCCCTTATCCTCTAGCAATAACACTTCTACTTCATATCCTTTTGCTTTCATGATAGGCAACATTTCAGCAATTAATCTTTCTGCTCCACCAGCAACTAATCCGGTATTGGCATGTAATATTTTTAGCTTTTTTTCCATTGCTCATACCTCATTATAAATTCACAGTAATATTCAGAATCTTTTGACCAAGGGCCTATCATAATACAATTTTTATATAAGCTGTAATGTACTCTAAAAATCCTTTCACTTTCCGCAAAAACATTCAAACTAGCAAATCTCATAGTTTTCTCTCCAAAATTTCTTATAATATATTCACAAACTTGTTTTGCTGTATGTCCCGTATCTACCGAATCGTCTACTACTAAAATATTCTCTGCATCTTGAAGTTTATCTTTTCCCTTTTCTAGATAAACTCTACGTTCAGAATTTTTATTATGAACTCCTGATTGCAACTCTTTCTTTCTTAAGTAATTTTTTACACTTTTAGGAATCAACTTTAATACAGGGCTAACTAAATTTTTTAATTTGTTTCCTTCTCTAACAGCATGTATTTCAATTAATGGAACTTCAAAGTATTTACTTATTACATCTCCAATGATATAAGAACCTTTTGCTATGAAAACAACTACATCCGGCTTAAAATCTTGACTTATTTTCTGTGCCAGCTGCTTGCTTGCTTCTTCTGTATCTTTTATTGATAATTCTAAATATCTCATTAAATTGACCCTTTCTTATCAATTTAATTAACCGAACAAATTTTGTAACTTGATGAGATATTTGGATACAATTTTTCTTTACATAACTCGCATATTTCAGAGACTCAAGAAAATCATTTTTATCAACAAATTCTTCCATCTCATTATAGTTTCTACCTAACTCAAAAAATGTATGTGCATCACTACCGATACTTTGTATCTTTTTATACTTGGTTGCAATCTCTAATTGTTTATGCGAAAAATAATCTTTTATGTTTCGTCCATTATGCACTTCAATTATATCTATTAAATCTAAATTTTTAGCTATTTCTTCCTCCGGCAAAACAGTTTTATATCTTTTTTCATCATAGGGATGTGGGATGTAAACCACCCCACCTTGTTTTTTTATTTCAAGCATTGTCTCTCTTGGCGATTTACCAGGGGCTATTTTTTCTTTTAAAAATAAGCCTATAATTTCTCCTTTACTCGAAAAAATTTCTTCACCAACTATAACTCTTATTCCAAATCGTTCTAAAAACTTTTTAAATTTTATTGCCCCTTCTATTTCATTATGATCCGTAATACCTACTACTTTAATTCGCTTTAGCTTTAACATTAGTAAATAAAACCACTTATTTAGTAGACTGTCATGTGAATATTGAGTGTGAGTATGAAGTTCCACTCTAATTTTCATCTAATAATACACCCTTAAAAAATTATTATTTATTCTTTCTATTGTTACAAGCAGAATCTACATTTTAGGTAATAAACTTAATTTCTCACATAAGTTAATAAGCACCTTTTTTAAGCAAGACCATCCAAACAGTCTTTAAAATTATTTTTATATCTAAAAGTAATGACTGATTATATACATAGTAAAGTTCCAAGTTTACTCTTTCAGGATATCCTATTTCACTTCTACCACTTACTTGCCAATATCCAGTAAGGCCAGGCTTCACAGATAAGAACTCGCCTACCTTAACTCCATATTCTTTTAATTCTTCTTGGACAACTGGCCTCGGTCCAACTAAACTCATTTCCCCTTTTAATACATTAATCAGTTGGGGAATTTCATCAAGGCTTGTCTTGCGCAAGAAGTGACCTAATTTTGTAATTCGCGGATCTTCGTGTGGTTCTAGCTTATAATTGTTTCTTAAATATTTTTCATAAAGTTCTTTATCTGCTTTTAATTTCTCCTCCGCATTCACAATCATCGAGCGAAACTTATAAATATAAAATCTTTTTCCGTTTTTCCCTACACGAACTTGTTTGAAGAAAATTGGTCCTTTTGAGTCACCGAATAAATAGAAGATGCTAATAATTAAAAAAAGTGGACTTGTTAAAACAAGTCCAATGATTGCTCCAACAATATCGATTGTTCTTTTCGTAATAG
>NZ_BCQG01000089.1 GCF_001544315.1 Geobacillus jurassicus NBRC 107829 | reverse complement strand
TTGCGGATGGTCCTGCTTGCAAGCGGCATCCGCGGATAGGCCGACGCGAGTTTCGGTTATCTGATATAATCAGTAGTAAATATACGCTTCTGAAAGACTTCTCTGACTGGGGTGATCCATTTGAGCGACAATCTTACCAAAGAGCAACGTTCCAAGACCATGAAAGCCATAAAGTCGCGTTCGCGGTTGGAAGATACGGTCTCAAAAGCCCTCTGGAGGGAAGGATATCGGTTTAGAAAGAACGACAAGACCCTCCTTGGGAAACCTGATATCTCCATCAAAAAGTATAAAGTCGCCATCTTCATTGATTCATGTTTCTGGCACGGATGTCCACTGCACGGGAATATGCCTGAAAGCAATAGGGAATATTGGGAAAAAAAGCTCTTGAGAAACAAAAAACGGGATCAAGAAGTCAATGAATATTACAGAAAAATCGGCTGGAATTGCTTGAGGGTGTGGGAACACGATTTGAAACAGGATTTTGATCAAACAATAAAGCAGATAAAGAATTTTATTGATCAAGCCATGGATGTATGAGCGCTTGGATGTAGCAAGCGTTTTTTATTTTGTAAAAAATTATAACCTTATAAGGTTTATGTATTATACAAAGATAAAAATTATGATGTTAATTGGAGGAGGGGGAGGAATTTTTTGCTTCATAATTCCAGGAGGAACAAAAATTTATTGCAAAAAATATTAAGCAAAATTATAAGCAGGAAAGTGATGGACAACTTCAACAGATTTTTATCCCAGCATCGGATTGCAAACCGGGAAATCAGCCGATATATTGGCGCTCCCGACAACGCCTTCAATAAAATCATCAACGAAATGTCGGTCCCGTCTGTGGCCACCATAGTCCGTTATGTGCACGCAGCGGAGCAGATTATTGGGGAAAATAAGATTTCCATTTATTCCAAAATTCTAATCGACAATGAAATTGAGAAAGCCGTCAGCATCCTCAACCAAATTTCAGATGCCGACATCACTGAGCTGATCAAGGAAAACAAGGAGTTTTTCAAGTCGCTCGACTTTTATTTTTCCACCACTCAATCCAAAAAAGTCGATCCATTTACAATCGAAGAGAGAGACATCTACGCAGAAATAAAGGAGATGCTCGACCATGAATGAGAAAAGCACCAGAAAGGTATGGTTTATTACACGCCCGGAAAGAGACCCCCGATTCCATCAAGAGGCATTGCTGGCTTTGCAGAAGGCGACGAATGATTTCAGGCTGAAATGGGCGGGAAATAGAGAAGTCCATAAAAGGTATGAAGAAGAGCTCGCAAATATGGGGATCAAAAGAAACAACATCAGCCATGACGGTTCCGGAGGACGCACATGGATGGCCATGCTCAAAACCTTCTCCTATTGCTATGTAGATGATGACGGATATATTCGCCTTACAAAAGTCGGAGAAAAGCTCATCCAAGGAGAAAAGGTGTACGAAAACACAAGAAAACAAGTCTTGACGCTCCAATATCCAAACGCTTATTTTCTCGAACCGGGATTCCGCCCAAAATTCGATGAAGGGTTTCGAATTCGTCCTGTCCTGTTTCTGATCAAATTAGCAAATGACGAAAGATTGGACTTTTATGTAACAAAAGAGGAGATCACTTATTTTGCCATGACAGCCCAAAAGGACTCGCAGCTGGATGAAATCGTGCATAAAATATTGGCGTTCCGAAAAGCCGGCACTCGAGAGAGAGAAGAAATGAAACAAGACATCGCCGCCAAGTTCGACCATAGGGAAAGATCAGACAAAGGAGCGAGGGACTTTTACGAAGCCCACTCCGACGTGGCCCACACTTTTATGCTTATCAGCGATTACACAGGATTGGTCGAGTACATTCGCGGCAAGGCTTTGAAAGGTGATTCTTCCAGGATCAATGAAATTAAGCAGGAAATCGCTGAAATCGAAAAACGCTACCCATTCAACACACGATACATGATATCGCTCGAGCGCATGGCGGAAAACAGCGGCTTGGACGTCGACAGCTACAAGGCCAGCAGATACGGCAATATAAAACCAGCTGCAAACTCCAGCAAGCTTCGGGCGAAAGCAGAGAGGATCCTTGCACAATTTCCATCCATAGAATCGATGTCGAAAGAGGAAATCGCTGGGGCCCTCCAAAAATATTTATCGCCGAGAGACATTGAAAAGGTCATTCATGAGATAGTGGAAAGCAAGGACGATTTTGAAGGGATCAACTCCGATTTTGTAGAGGCCTACTTGAATGAAAAAGACAACTTGGCGTTTGAAGACAAGACCGGCCAAATATTCAGCGCGCTGGGGTTTGACGTTGCAATGCGCCCCAAAGCCAAGAACGGTGAAAGAACAGAAATCGAAATCATCGCCGGGTATGGAGGAAGCAAATTCGGCATCATTGACGCCAAAAACTATGCAGGAAAGTTCCCACTGTCCTCTTCCTTGGCTTCACATATGGCGTCCGAATACATCCCCAATTACACGGGATATGAGGGCAAAGAGCTAACGTTTTTCGGCTATGTGACCGCAAACGACTTCAGCGGGGAGCGCAACCTGGAAAAGATATCGGACAAAGCTAAGCGAATCACCGGAAATCCCATCAGCGGATTTTTAGTCACAGCCAGAACCTTGCTCGGCTTCCTTGATTATTGTATTGAAAACCATGTGCCATTGGAAGACCGCGCCGAACTGTTTGTCAAAGCTGTCAAAAACAAAGGATACAAGTCGCTCGAAGCTCTGCTTCGAGAATTAAAAGAGACAAGCTAGGGCGAGGGATTTTTTCCCTCCGCCCTTCTACACAAGCTCTGGAATGGCCAATTGCTCCGTTCCAAACAATTCCTCAACATCCCATTTAGGTTCAACGCATTCATACGGAATGCCAGCGAACGTCTTCAAAATGGCTTCAAAGATGATCTTTGCTCCTTTCGGAGGAACTGCCATGCCGATTTGTTGCCTGACATTTTCCTTTGTCCCCTCAAACACAAAATCATCCGGGAATGTCTGGAGCCTCGCCCTTTCCCTGTTTGTGAGAGCCCGCGGCTCCTCCCAGTGATATACGTGCGTTCCACCGCCGCCGCTCCCTGTAACGGTGTAGGAGGGCTGGTCGGGATGCAGTCTTCTATAGATTTGGCTCAGCCTTGCTTTTTTTACATTCAAGCGCAGCTCCTCAGGTATCCCTTCATACCATGCATTTTCGCCCGGCGGTATATGTTTGAGCATTTCTACTGTTTTTGCGTTATGGCGCGTAAACTCGTGGTTGGGTGCGTCGTCTGGGATCGGTGGATTGGTGATCGCCTCCTTCGCCGTCACATACTTGTCGGGAGTAGTCGGCGCAGGAACTTTAAACCTCAAATCCAGGTCTTTTCTGATGCCGACTATGATGATGCGGTGCCTCATCTGAGGAACGCCGTATTCCTCAAATTTATATAGATGCGGCACGATGTCATACCCTCTCCCGGCCTCGGACAATTCTTTCAGAATCTGCATAAATGCACGGCCCTCGTTGGCGCTTTGCAGGCCGCCCACGTTTTCCGCCACAAAAAACTTTGGTTCGTGAACATTAAGAACCTTGACCCCATATGTGTATAAAGGCCCATACTCCCCATCCATTCCTTTGTGTTCTCCTACAACACTGTAGTCATTGCATGGAAAACCGAACGATAATGCGTCTATTCTGGGAAGCTTCTCAATGTCAAGCTCTCTTACGTCGCATACAATGACGGATGGATCGTCTGGATCGCCGCAGATATTTCGTCGATACGTCCTGCATGCCGATTCGTTGTAGTCATTTGCCCAAACATGCTCAATGCGGAACTCTTCGCCATCAGCAGCGACCACCCTCGCCATTTTGGCTCCTAAAGCAAGGCCTCCCGGACCGCTGAAGAGTTCTCCTTTCCGAAAAATCATTTTATTACCTCCGTGGCAAAAGAATTATCAACGTGTCAGTACATTATAGAGGATTTTTGAAAAAAACAACAGCAATTCAATTAAAGCCTTCACTCGGCTCCCTTCTTGAGCTCATTCAGATATTTTTCAACAGCTTCCTCAATCAACAGATAGATATTCTTCTCCTGCAAAATAGACTGCATCTTCAACTCTTTGTGCAGGTCCGTCCGAATATCGAAGGAAACACGCTTTCTTTCCACTTTCTTTCCTTCCTTTCTTGGTTGGTTGTCATCTTCGTTCAAAACTGTATTGTTTTCTTCTCCTACAGGATCAGTCAACACTTGCGTAGGCGTGATGACTTTTTGCTGACGCTTCATGTTTTTGATGTCATCTACTTTGGACACGCTCCATCATCTCCTTATAGAAGTTTTCATACTGCTCCAGCGCCTGGTTCAATTCATTGTTTTCCTCAAAGCCATAGAGCGACAGGCGGCCGATCGGCGCCTTGCGGGTGATGATCGTTTTGAACACCTCGTTCGGATAATCTTCCTCGATCATTTCATTGAACGCCTTCGCGTCGCTGCGGCGGACGTCGTTCATGGTTCTCAGAATGCCCAGCAACCTCGTATTGTGCCGCCCATGTACCCTCGCCCCCTCAACCGATTCCATAAAATTCGGGACCGCCGAGTAGCACCAATTGGAGCACTCGAACATCATGATGACATACTGGCTTGCGCACAAGGCGTTTGTCGTTTGTTCGCTCAGCGAAGGCGGCGTGTCAATGACAATGAAATCGTAATGATGCCGGATCTTGTCCAACGTATCGTCCAGTATCAAGGTCGGCTTTCCCTTGTACCTGATATATTTTCCAAGGTACGTCTCCCCTGTGTAAATCCAGCGAGGGAACGTGGCCAGAAAGTTGTTGGCCGGAAGCAGGTCCAGCTTGGCGTCGATCTTGACTATGTACGGCTCCGGATCCCTCTCCTGCATCGCTTCGAGAACGGATTTCTCCGTGAACTCATTGGATGGCTTCCGCGAAAGGAGCTCTGTCAAATTTCCCTGCGAGTCCATGTCGACAGCCAAAACCCTGTATCCGTCCCTGCTCAGCAAATAGGCGAGGACTCCTGTTGTCGTGGACTTCCCACATCCGCCTTTTTGGATGCCCATGGTGATGGTGATGGTCACTTATATCACCCTCCTTTCTTCCAAGGTTTGTTTCTTCTTTTGTTTATATGATTTATTCTACGTTATTTTCTAGATTCCTTCAATGATTGCAAAAAATAAGAGCGTTAGAAACGCTTCCACTTCAATTCCGATATGAGTTGTCGCACCGCCTCCGACTCCGACACATTTTTTGCCCGACAGTATTTCTGGAGAAGTTCGTAAAGCTCGTCGTCCAAGCGCACGGTAATGCGATGTGACTTGGACTTTTCTTCTTTCGGACGTCCACGTTGGAGCTTTTTGCGTTCGACGCGCAGATCATCATGGACGACAACATCGAGGTATCCGAACCTCTCATAAATGTTTTTATGTTTCTCTACGAATTCTTCCCACATTCGGGGAATTTCTTCAAGAAGACGGAGGTACTCTTCCTGTAGCTTCTTGGTTTCCTCTGGGGACTGAGGGCGCCGCTTTCCGAATTCCTGGAGGACAAGGACCTGGAAATCGTGCCGCTCATAGCATCTTCCTCCCATCATCGCCATCACCCTCCTATTTTTTGTCTGACACTATTTACATTTATTATATCCCCTGTCTTTCATTAATTCAATATTTTTCGTCTGACACAAAAATTAAGATGCCAGTGCCAATTTTGCCTTTCAAAGCACAAATTAATCGAATCGGCGTTTTTCGGAACAAAAATCGCTGTTTTTGAGCTGAAAGATAAGGTTTTGCCATTTTGATTTTTTTGCCAAATAGGGGTATATTGTACTTAAAAATGTGACATTTTCGACAAATTTCGCCCCGAGCGTTAAGGGGAAGAAGGGGATGAAAAAAGTTGGACTGGAAAGAGGTAAAGCGGTTCGCCTATGCCGGCCAGGCGTTTATCCCTGTCAACGTGGAAAACAGAGGGGATTCGGTCAAACTTTTTCTCAGGAGCGGGGAAACCAAGTTGCTTGACGTGCAATCGAGTTTGTTTTTGAAGCGGCTTCTGACCTTCTTTGGTACAAGCATTTCGATCAACCGCCATCGGTATGGGGAGTTGGTGGGGAAAAAGCAGCTCGTTCCCATCGTGTTGTCGTATGGCTTTACCATCATTCCGTTTAACGTTCGCGAGCCGGTCGGCCGGCAAAGCCGTGTAGGGTGGTTTGTGTCAAGAGAGATTGAGCAATTCAGGCAAAGATCGCCCCAATGCACCACGGTTCATCTTCTCTCCGGGCATCAGATTCCTGTGTTTCATTCCCGCAAATTCTGCATCGACCAGCTCAAAAACGCGAAATGGATTGAAATGTGCTACGGGGAGATTCATGAACCGCATCGCAGGAAATGGATAAACGGCGGCGCGTCTTGCGAAACAGCAATTATGTAGCGAAATGAATGATTTATCGCAATAAAACGGAAGGATCGGCGGCATTGGGGGCCGCTTTTCTCTTTTTTCGCTTTGAAAGCGGTTTTGTTTATAGCTGTTATCGGGTGATATGATGTTGGCAAATCGAAAGGAGGTAGGAAAATGGCCGCTTCCGAAATGGTGTCGGGCCGCACTCTTGTTTTGGACTTCTACGCCGGAAAGGACAGCGACGGAAAGGACATCATCCGCTCGCAAACCTTCAGAGTGAAGAGCGACGCAAGTGTCCAATCTCTTTACGATGCCGCCACCGCCATCGCCAGCTTGTCGAGCGGCAGTTTGCGGTACGTGCGCACGACATTGACCAGCCATATTATCAATGCATGATGAGAGGGGGAATGAACAATGAAGACGTTGGAACTGACGTTTAACGCTCAAGCGGGGCCGGCGCGGATTTTGATCCGCTATCCCAAGGAACCGGTTGATCCGGTTCAAGTGAAAACGGTGATGAACCAGCTCGTAGCGGCAAATGTTTTTATGACCGGCAACGGGGAGCTTGTGAGCCCGAAGAGCGCCCGCATCATTGACCGCGAAACGCAAGATATCCAGCTGCCATAGCGCATCTGTCATGGACGGAAGGTTTCTCGCCTTCCGTTTTTGAGCATTGAAAGGGGGAAAAGCAATGGATTTGTTTTCGATGATCAGTGAAGTTTCCTTCCCGATCCTTGTTTCTATATATCTTCTGTATCGGATGGAGACG
>NZ_BCQG01000088.1 GCF_001544315.1 Geobacillus jurassicus NBRC 107829 | reverse complement strand
CGTGCTGTGCGATGACGCAGTCAACCATACGCCGAACGTTTTCTTTGTCGGTGACATCGACTTGAACCCAAGAGCAGGAGAACCCTTGACTGGCGATTTCCTCTGCTGCTTTTTGCAAGTCGGTTGCATTTCGGCTGGCGATGACAACGTGGGCGCCATGGGCGGCCAAGGCGCACGCCATGGCGAAACCGATGCCTTTGCTGCCGCCGGTGACAAGGGCAATTTTGCCGTCAAGGCGAAAGGAAGGAAGGCGGCTTATATCCATCAACGATACTCCTCTCCATGATTAGGAATTTCGGTTTCCATCCATGTATCTGCAATTTGTATGCCAATCACAAAAGGAATAAAAATGTTCATAAAATTGTTATATTTATTGGCCCATATCGACCTGCTGGACGATTCCGGACAGAATCAGCGATGAAAAAATGAATCAAGGTTGTCAAATGCCGAGCCGCTGCATCTTTTTCACTAGGGCGGACTGGCTGATGCCGAGCGCTTGGGCCGCTTTTCTTGTCGTTTTATATTCAGACATCGCTTTCAAAATCAATTCTCTTTCTAAATCGCGGACCATGTCCTTTAAGTTTTTCGGTGTCTCATTGCTGTCAGGCGATGGAGAGCACGAAAAAGGCAAGTGCGAGGCGGTGATGTCGTCCGTTTCCGTTGTAATGACGAGCCGTTCGATCAAGTTTTGCATTTCCCGGACATTCCCTGGCCAGGCGTACGACTTCATTGCCAGCAGGGCGTCGTCGGTCAGTTGCTTCTTGAGACGGTATTTTTGATTGGCCTGATTCAAAAAGTAATGGGCAAGCAAAGGAATGTCCTCTTGGCGTTCGCGCAAGGGAGGAATGTTGATGGGAATAATGTTTAGACGGTAATAGAGATCTTCGCGAAACTTTCCTTTTTTGACTAAAGATTCTAAATCTTGATTGGTCGCTGAGATGACACGAACGTCAATTTTGATCGTCCGCCGCCCGCCGATTCGTGTCACTTCGAACTCCTGCAACACACGAAGCAGTTTTCCTTGGAGCGAAAGCGGCATTTCCCCGATTTCATCAAGAAAGATCGTCCCAGTGTGCGCTTGCTCAAACAAGCCTGGACGGCCCCGGCTGTCCGCGCCGGTGAACGCGCCTTTTTCATAGCCAAACAGTTCTGATTCAATCAGCTCTTTTGGAATGGCAGCACAGTTCACTTTAATGAACGGTTTATCGGAACGAGGGCTCCATTTTTGGATCAAGTTGGCGATGACTTCTTTCCCGACGCCCGATTCCCCAAGCAGCAGCACGGTTGAGTTAAACGGTGCGACTTTCTGGGCTAAGTGGATGACTCGCAGCATTTTTGGGCTGTTGGCAATGACCCCTTCATGGCGGATTATGTCCTCACGGTGCTGATACACTTTAATTTGTTGCAAATATCGATCGGCCAGTGCCTTTGTCTGCGTCAATTCCTGCTCCAAATGTTTCAGCGCTGATATGTCGCGCAAGTTCGTCACTACATAGGACACGTCGCCGTTTTCGTCAAAAATCGGATTCCCGGTCACTAATAAGTCTTTTCCGTTGACATGTTGAATGATCGTCACCCGCCGTTTTTCCTGCAGTACTTTAAGGGAAACGGATTCGGATATAATGCCGTCTTTGACAATATCTTTTAGATGGCGGCCGATCAACTGCTCCTCAGTAATGCCGGTCACCCGGGTGTACGCTTCGTTCATTTTGATTCCATAGCCATGTTTGTCAGCAATAAAGATCGGGTCGTAGCTGGCGTTGATCACGTTTTCGTACAAGGCCAGTTTTCCCCGCAGTTCATGAACAAGAGCGTTCAGTTCGCGAATGCGGGCTTGCAGTTGTTCCAGATCGGTAATAAGGATCCCTCCTTTTGGAGTTAATTGATTTGAATCTTTACAATATTATAACTGTTCTGATTAATTTTTTCATCGCTTTTGCGTGTCCCGAAGGCGCAGGAAGCTTGGCTTGGTTGGCACAAAACATGCGTACGACATGGGGCAAAAAGGGAGAGGAGTGAGTGTGATGTACAGCTTTCGGCCATCGACGGAACAGCAGGAAATGATCGAAAAAGCCGCTGCGTTTATGGAGGAATATGTGTATCCGAATGAACGGTACATCGTCCCGCATCGGGGACTGCCGGAAGAAATATTGAAGCCGCTTCAGCAAAAGGTGAAAGAGATGGGGCTGTGGGCCGCCCATATGCCGAAAGAGGCCGGGGGAGCGGGGCTTGGTTTTGTTTCGTTGGCGTTGCTGTCCGAAATCACAGGGCGGAGTCCAGCCGGCCATTACGTATTTGGGTGCATGGCCCCGGATGCGGGAAACGCCGAAATATTGTGGCACGCCGGAACGGAAGAGCAAAAGCAGAAATATTTGTATCCCCTCGTCAATGGGGACATTCGTTCCTGTTTTGCCATGACCGAGCCGGAAGTGTCCGGGTCGGATCCGAAGCAGCTTCGGTCCACTGCGGTGCTTGATGGGGACGAATGGGTCATCAACGCGCATAAATGGTTTACAACGGGAGCGGTTGGCTCGAGTTTTTCGATCGTCGTGGCCAAGACTGACCCTGACGCTCCGCCCCACCGGCAGTTCAGTTTGCTGATTGTTGAGCATGCCAACCCCGGTTTTGAAATCGTTCGGGAAATCCCGGTGATCGGCGACCATTTTGCAGGCGGCCATTGTGAAGTCCGGTATACGAACTGCCGTGTGCCGAAGGAAAATTTGTTGGGGCCGCGCGGGGCGGGGCTGGAACTAGCGCAATTGCGGCTCGGGACGGGACGCATTACTCATGCGATGCGCTGGATCGGCATCGCCCAAAGAAGCTTGGACTTGATGATTGATTACGCCTTGAAACGGGAAACGCGTGGAAAACGGCTGGCGGACCACCAGACGATTCAAAACTTCATCGCCGATTCGGCCGTCGAAATCGAAGCGTTTCGTCTGATGACGCTGAAGGCAGCGTGGATGATGGACAACGGGCAAGAGGTGAAAAAAGAAATTTCCGCCATCAAATTTTTCGGGGCTAACGTATTGCACCGCGTGATTGACCGAGCGATTCAAGTGCACGGCGCCCTTGGCGTGACCGGAGATACGCCGCTTGAAGGATTTTACCGCGAAGCGAGGACAACAAGGATTTACGACGGACCGGACGAAGTTCACCGCATGGTCGTCGCCCGTTCGATGATCAAGGAGTTTGAACAAACTCAGAAGGAACAAATCGGCGTCCGACAGCCGTGACCATTGGACGGGCGGATGCAAGCATCCCCCCGCAGCCGACGGCGCGGGGGGTCTTAATCATTGTTATGATTTATGAACATAGCCATTTCCGTATGGTGTTTCCGGTTAGCCATTTGGGCATGCAGCTGGATGAAGCTGTAATGATGGATGATCGAGTCAATTATCATCTTCTTTGTATCTTTCGCATGCAGCTTGATGTTCATCTGTTGGCCGATGCCGATGAGCTCATTCTTTTTCAGTTGTGACAAAAAACGTCTTGCCTCTTCTTGATTCATTTCCTTAATCTTGGCGATGGCATCGGTGTAATCTTGATTGTTTCCCGCTTGTTTGCCCGTTTGTTGTTTGGCGGGATGACCAGAGGATATGCGGGCGGACAAGTCGCCGAGCATTTCGTGAACGGTATAGTTTTCATAGTGCTTTAGGATCGCTAACATTTTTTCTAACACTTCGATTACTGTTTTGACTTCCATGCCTAACTCTCCTTGCCTAGTTTGTTTAAAAATTCAGAAGTGATGTGTTTGACACATTGGCTTTGTTTTTCGGAGTTAGAATGCGAACGCGCCAAGGCGAATACTGGATAGCCGAAGGCGGATGATTTGGGGATTCCGTCTCCGTAGGTTAAATAGTTTTCGAAGATTTCTGTAGGAAACATGTCTTTTAAAGCATGGATAATATATGCCTGTGTGCCTTTTGGTTTGTTGGCGTATTCGTGGACATGGTTTAAGACAATGCCGACGAGTTTTGTATCGGTGTAACCTTTGGCGGCGGAGCGAAACATTTTGTTTAAGTCATTCACTTTGTGAATGATCGATAAGATGCCGTAGGAGGATAGTTTGTCGGGAATGGTTGGAATTAAGTAATAGTCGCTGGCATAAAGGGCGTTTTGCGTCACATAGTTTAAATTGGGCGGGCAGTCGATGAAAATAAAATCGTATTCGTGTTTGACGGTGTTCAAAATGTTGTCCAACAACTGGAATTTGTAAAGGTCAGAACCGAGAAGCTGCTTTCGAAAGTTTGGCCTCGAATAGACGGCAATGTTCATATCGGTGTAAATTAAGTCCGGGTGTGAAGGAAGGAGGTCGATGTGTGCATACGCGTGGCCCTCGCCGCTTTGTACGCAAGCCGGCAAAATATAGTCGCGAACACTGATGGGCGGTTGCTCGCTTTCTAAAAAGTGCGCGATTAAATCTTTCAATGTGCCGATCGGGGTGTCATCACGATAGATCATATGCTCAAACTGCTCCGCCGTTAGGCAGGAAATGCAAAGGCTGCACTGCGCATCAGCGTCGACAAGCAGGACTTTCGGAGGTGTCTTTCTATAGGTTGGCGGTTCGGGTTGATCGCAAGATAAGTGCTGCAGCCCGACGGCCAAATGGTAGGTCAACGTCGTCTTCCCTACTCCGCCTTTCCAATTGATGACACTCACTGTTTTCACCTTTTGCGCCATCGCCATCCCTCCCATTTTTCCTGAACAGTTTATATCTATTAGGTTTTTTTACCATTATGACAAATTACCGGAAACCGGAACTTTCCCTGCTTCCTTTCCACATCCGAAGATGCCGGACACCGCCATCGCGTCACAGGGGTGGATCAGCCGGCTTCTGGAACGTGGTGAACATTTAGGCGAAGCGGCTGTTGCATTGGCTGTTTCGCTATTTTTTATGGCATTGACGACCCGTTTTGCCCATACATTATGGAAAGAAGAAAAAGTGGGGAGGGAAAAGCGTGCAATTTTACTACGGCCCACACATGCCGCTGCGCATTTTGGACGAGATTGAATTTTGGAAGCACCAAGAGGAGGAACATACGGTCGTCATTCGCGAGCTTGTGTCCGGATTGGAAGCGTCATATGTGGAAGCGTTGAAAAAGTGGGAAGAGGTTCTTTCGGCTACGCATCAGCAAGCGGTCCGCTATATCGAATCGGTGGTTCGGGCCAGCCAGTATGTTCCCGCACAACTGCATCAGCAAGCGCTTCATTTTGTGTCGTACTGCCTGCAGCAGAGCCTTCAGTTCATCGAATTATGCCGGCAAATCAAAAGCCGCAGCAAGGCCGTCAGCCAAAACCCGACCGCCAAGGTGGTGCTCGATCACATCATTCGAGAATCGGAGTATTTTGTCGGCATCGCCCAACTGTTGTTATACGGGGCTCATTCGGCCTCGGCTGCGCCGCGGACAGATTCATCAGAGACGTCATACAATGTGCTGTAGTATAATCAAATTGGGTGTTTCACCTAATCATGATGAGCCGAGGGGGCATAGCTGTGATTGTCACGACCACCAATACCATTGAAGGAAAAGAAATTGAAGAGTATTTGGGCATCGTAGCCGGAGAGGTCATTTTAGGCGCCAACGTCGTCCGCGATTTTCTCGCCAGCATTACCGACATCATCGGCGGGCGGAGCGGAACGTATGAAAGCAAATTGGCCGAAGGGCGCGAAATGGCGATCAAGGAGATGGTCAATAAGGCGAAAAGTCTTGGCGCTAACGCCGTCATCGGGGTGGATCTCGATTTTGAAACGCTTCGTGACGGGATGATGATGTGCATTGCGACGGGAACGGCGGTGCGGTTGAAATCGTAATGGGAAAGCAGCGGGTCTAGCGGCCCCTGCTTTTTTGTTGGTCAGCACGTGGATGGATGGGTCAGAGTGTATGGGCTATTTAATGCTGATTGTGGTTCGGAGCTTTTTGGGGCATATGAGGCAAAATAGGATTGACAGGAGAAAGAAAAGCGGTTTATGATTCACATATATGAACAAATGCTCATATATTAAAATGTGAGGGAGCAACCATGAACGCAGAGGATCATTCGTTTTTAGACGAAAGAGTGATTGAGGAAGTATCACGGATCTTTAAAGCGCTGGCGGATCCGACCCGGATGAAGATTCTTTATTTGTTGTCACAGGAAGAATGCCATGTGAGCCATATCGCGGAAATGCTCGGCATGTCGCAATCGGCCGTTTCCCATCAGTTGGCGCTGCTTCGGACGTTGCGGCTTGTCAAATACCGTCGCGAAGGGAAGACATTGTTTTATTCTTGCGATGATGAGCATGTCATTTCACTGTTAAGGCAAGCGATTGATCACGCACAACACCAATGAGGGGGAGAGGATTGATGCATCATCATGCGCACGGTCATTGCGGCCATCATCACCACCATGGCCATGGCCGTGAAGGAAATCAAAAAGGGTTGGCGGTCGCCCTCAGCCTGACTGTTGGGATGATGGTGTTAGAGTTTGTCGGCGGGCTTGTGACGAACAGCCTTGCTCTTCTTTCGGATTCGGGGCATATGTTGAGTGATGCCGCTTCGCTTCTGTTAAGCCTGGCGGCGGTGTGGCTGGCGTCAAAGCCTGCGTCGCCGAAGAGAACGTATGGATTTTACCGGTTCGAGATTTTAGCAGCGTTAGTGAACGGGGTCACGTTGGTGGCAATTGCTGCTTGGATTATTTGGGAAGCGGTCGGGAGGTTTGTGAATCCACCTGCCGTTGCAAGCGGGCCGATGATGGCGGTGGCCGCCGTTGGATTGTTGGCAAATCTCGTGAGCGCTTGGGTATTAATGCGCAAAGGGGATGTGAAGGAAAACGTCAATCTTCGCAGCGCCTATCTTCATGTGCTCGGCGATGCGTTAGGCTCGGTCGGTGCGATTGCGGCAGGGCTTGTCATGTGGCTGTTCGGCTGGTACGCGGCCGACCCGCTGATTTCCGTATTGGTGGCCGTTTTGATTTTCAAAGGAGCGATTGCTGTCGTCAAGCAGACGGTGCATATTTTAATGGAAGGAACGCCTGCGGCCATTGATCAAACAGAAGTGAAAGCGGCGCTTTCGGGAATTGACGGCGTGTTGGATGTTCATGATTTGCATATTTGGACGATCACTTCAGGACTTGATTCATTAAGCTGCCATCTGTTGATTGAAGACGGCCGCGACGCCCAGGTGATTTTGCAACGGGCGATTGATTTGGTGGAAACACGCTTTCACATTCGCCATGCGACGATTCAAATCGAAATGCCGCACATTCGTCATGGGGAGATGGAAGTGTAGCGGTGAGGGGCCGGCATTCGCTTTGAAAGGCGGGATGTGGCCTCTTCTTTCAGGCGATCGCGGGGCCGGAATGGACGGTTTTTGCCTTTTGAAGGCGAAAACCATTTTTTTGTAGCGATGAAAGGAAAAAAGTTGAGAAAACATGGAATTTTTTATTTGTAAAATACAAATAATGTGGTATGATGGGATCAAGGGGTGAGAAAATGGAAGATATCCGTCAACTATTCCATGTCATGACGAAACGGTTTGGCTTGCTGAATAAAAACTGCTGCTCGGTTGGTGGCATTGGCATCTCACTTGTGCAAAGCCATATTTTATATGAGATCGATCGTTTAAAAACACCTTCCATCCAACAGGCCGCCGATGCCCTTGGCATGGATGTGACGACGTTCAGCCGCCAAATTCAAACGCTTGTCAAAATGAACTTAGTGAAAAAGACGCCGTATCCCGAAGACCGGCGCATCCATCTATTATCGTTGACGGCGGAAGGAAAGTACTTGGCTGCTAAAATTGATGCGGAAATGAACCACTATTTGAACGAAGTGTTTTCCTATATGAGCGAGTTTGAAAAAGAAACGGTGCTCCGTTCCATTCAGTTGTTGAACGACTGCATGGCGAAGTCGAGCGTTTGCTGCAAACCGTTATTGTAGGCAAGTGTCTGTACGTGCTTGCCTTCCTAATTCGATAAATACTTGTATTTTGCAAGTAATGAAAAGGAGACAGTGGAGTGGAGATGGTTTAATCTTTTCTTTCTCTTGTCGTTGAGCTTATGTGTTTGTTTTTCGTAATCTCATTTGTTGTTTCTTTTGCTTGAGGGTTATATTCCTTACGGGCGGATGGAGCGTGGCTTAACCGAGCTTCATCCGGTTGCTGGGGCGCTAGCCGCTGTCGCCTTTGCTTTTGTCACGCTGTTTTGTTCGTGATCGACCATTCCGATTATTGTTTCCTTGTTGAACCGAAATGTCCGCTTCGGTATTGTGATGGTGTTTCTTTTTGCTTCGCCGGTTCTCGACCCAACCATTATCACTCTCATGGCGGTTGTACTTGGGGGAAAAGTAGCCGCAGTGTACACAATGGTTACAGCTGTTTTTTCCATTGTGCTTGGCTTTCTGTTAGAAAAAATGGGGTTTGCCTCACAAGTGAAACGGGTCATAGTAAAAGGTGGAATGGAGTTTGGGAAAAAGAAAAAGAAAGGCGTTCAGGCTGCCTTGTCAGAAACATTGTTTTTAATAAAAACGGTGTATCCATACGTGTTCATTGGAGCTGGGATAGGAGCTTTCATCCATAGTGTTGTCCCACGAAAGGAGGTGATAAATGATGAAAGTGATCAAGTGGGTTTTTGTCTGTTCTGAAAACGAGAAAGAGTGCT
>NZ_BCQG01000087.1 GCF_001544315.1 Geobacillus jurassicus NBRC 107829 | reverse complement strand
TTCCCCCGTGATCAAGTTGAAAATTTCGTTTAAATAGTTTAAAATTTTGAATGGTTAAAGATGTCTGCGCAAGAATCCCTTTACTCTATTCCAGATTGGCATGTCTTTTAAACATGGTATTGGAGTCCAATCCCTTTTTCTCCATGCATCTTAATATGATGGCATCATAGAATAGTAAAAGGGTTTGCTCAAAAAGCGATCCCATTGGCTGTATCGTTTTGTATCCATTATCTGACTGGTCTTTAGGCGAGCCAGGCAGTTTGACCGTGATATCAGCCAATTGTCCAATGGTCGATTCAGGGAAAATGGTCACTAACGCTACGGTAGCCCCTAAACTTTTCGCTTTTTCAGCCATGGAAACTAAACTTCTCGTTTCCCCTGAACCCGATCCAATGATCAAAATGTCGTCTTGTTCTAGGTTAGGGGTGATGGTTTCGCCTACTACATAGGCGTCTAACCCCATGTGCATCATTCGCATCGCAAAAGATTTGGACATAAATCCAGATCTGCCTGCGCCAGCTACAAAAATTTTCTTTGCTTCGAGAATCCCATTTACCAATTTTTCCGCTTCTTCCGCGGCGATTAAATCGGCTGTCCCATTTAACTCTTTGATGATTTTGCCTAAATATTGCGTAGCCTGCATCATTCATTCACCTTGTTGGATCATTTTTTTCATTTCAGCGGCTACAGCTCGTTTATCTTCTTGACCAGTAATACCGCCGCCTACGATGATAAGATCAGGTTTTGCTTTAATGACTTCAGGCAATGTGTTTAATTTAATGCCGCCTGCGATCGCAGTTTTTGCGTTTTTCACGACACGTTTGATTGTGGCAAGGTCTTCAAGAGAGTTTTTGCCGACTGCTTGAAGGTCATAACCTGTGTGTACGCAAATATAGTCGACTCCAAATCCATCTACTTCTTTCGCCCGTTCTTCTAAATTTTTAACCCCGATCATGTCCACCAATATTTTTTTGCCTTGTTTTTTAGCTTCTTCCACAGCACCTTTGATGGACAAATCTTCAGCAACTCCAAGTATCGTGATAATGTCGGCTCCGGCTTCGGACGCTTTCATGACTTCATATGCGGCTGCATCCATGATTTTTAAGTCTGCCAATACTTTTAAGTGTGGAAATTCTTGTTTGATTTCTTTTACGGCTCTAAGACCTTCATTAATGATAACTGGAGTGCCGATTTCTACAATATCCACATACTCCTCGACTTCTTTTACTAATTGTTTCGCTTCTGGAATATTTACGAGATCCAATGCTAATTGTAATTCCATGAATCCTTCACCTCTCATAAAAATTTTGCAGGTTGCATAAGCAGCAGTATTTTTTATGTGTTTATCTCTTACACACTGATGAGTATACTATGTATGTTTTGTCTTTAAAAGTACGCACTTTATTTTTACATAGTATCAAAAAATATACTATTGGTTATTATGTATACTATTTGGGAAAGAGGGGCTTTCCATTTCCAAACAAATTTTATTTTGAAATGGCCAAAAAATAAGAAAAGCAATATGCTATCCATTGCTTGTGGCATTAACTGAAGAACTGTTTCTTTGTCAAACCATATGTAAAAAGGCTATCTCATCTTTGTGAGACAGCCCTAAAACGCCGGATTTTATTTCCTGAGTTCGACAGTTTTGAGGCCATTTCAGGCAAATGAACATGGCCAAAATGCTGGATATCAAGGATTTCGCGATGTGGATCCTAGAAAATGATGGAACGTGCCGCCAGCCGAAAGCGCCGATCCGTTGATGGTCAAGTTTCTCATCGTCATGGTTCTCACCCTTTCTCTGCCGTTCCGACTTTGGACTCTTTGTCACATTCGAAGGCCTCGCGGTACTCGACCCGTTCAACCTGGCAGCCGGGCCCAATGGTTACGCGGTTGCCGCGCACCGTTTTCGCCGCCGTATGTTCGAGGTAAATTATATCCCCTTCAATGACATCCGCGGTCAGTTCAGCAGGGAAAAACAACTTTTTAAAAAGAGAAACGCCATGTTTTTTCACCATAATCGTTTCCCCGCCGATTTCCTTGGCGCGGCATGGGCCAAACATTTTCACTTCTATATGATCAGCGTTCAACAGCCCCCCGATCGTAAAGCGGCCTTCCATCTCCAGCCGTTCGGCCGAACAGTCACCGCCGATCTCCAGCTCCCCGTGGACGCGAATCGTCTCCGCCGCCCACGCCCCCTTCACTGATCCGCGGCCATGAACCGTCGCCTCCTGGCATTGCACATTTTCTCCAATTTTAACACTCCCGCTCACTTTCATCCACTCGCACTCCATCCCGCCTGCCACATGGCCTTTCCCGGCAATATGAACGATGTTGGCTTTCACGCTTCCTTCAACGGTCGCATTTCCTTATACTTGCATCTCTAGGCAATCGATGTCGCCATACAGCTTTCCATTCCCAGAAAGTTTCACCAAGTTATACAGCCCGCCGGACGCATGCCCCGTTCCAGCAATGAGCAAATCTCGGCGCTCCCTCTTCTTATCCCTCCGAAATTTTTAATTTCAGTTCCTCGATGAACGTCGGCACGTGCAGCTGGGCAACGAGCTTCGCCTCCTGCTCCACATACATGTCGCTTCCACCCGCCATAAGCAAACACACGGTCACTCCCATCTTGCGAATGATCAAAAGCTCGCAGCTTTTCCCTTGAAGTTTCGGGTAATGCGTTTCGAAAACGTTCAGGACGCTTTTTCCTTCTTCCCAACTCAGATCGCCCGAGCGCAGAAGCTGATCGAGCACATACAGAGGAAGAAGATCGGCGAACGAAAAGACCTGTTTGTTTTCTTTCCACTCGCTATAACGTTGCACCACCATCTCCGAAACAATGTGACGTTTGAGCGCTTCCTCTTTCGTCAACATCACAGCCGCTGGATTGGGAGAAAATATGCCCGCCAACTCATCAAGCGACAGCTCGTCTTTCAGCTCTTTGATTCTCTCAATGCGCGCCAAGATTTTTTCTTTCGGAAAAAACGTCTCTTGACCTGTGAATGTCGATTTGTGAATAAACCACTCTTCGGGAATCAGCTTTTTCCGCTTCCAGCGGTAAAGCTGGCCGTACGAAATGCCCGTCAGCTCAAGCAGTTCTTTTTTCGAGATCAATTCTTGTTCCATGAGCCGCACACCCCCTTCCTTTGTTAATTGCAACATAACATTGTTACATTATAAAGAGAGGCGAAAACAACAGCGCCATACGCCTGGCAAAAAACGAACCAAAGCGGTTGACAACTTGTCAGCTGGCTCATTACAATGAAACCAATTTCCGCCGATGATCAGGCGATGGACATGAGGAAAGGAGAGTCAGCAGCATGAATTCGATCTTACAAAAACAGCTAGCCACCGCAGCGAAACAAACGGAAGCAGATCTTGTGGTCAAAAACGGGAAAATCGTCAACGTGTTTACGCGCGAAATCATCGAAGGGGATCTCGCCATTGCGGAAGGGATGATCGTCGGCATCGGCCGCTATGAGGGAAGGAAAACGATCGATGCCGAAGGGCGTTATATATGCCCGGGGCTGATTGACGGACACGTGCATATCGAATCGTCGATGGTGCCCCCGAGCGAATTCGCCCGCGTCGTTCTCCCGCATGGCGTGACGACCGTCATTGCCGATCCGCACGAAATCGCCAACGTCGCAGGCGTCCGCGGCATTCAATTTATGCTCGACGATGCGAAACGGACGCCGCTCGATGTGTATATCATGTTGCCGTCATGCGTGCCCGCCACTTCGTTCGAACATGCCGGAGCCTCCTTATCCGCTGCGGAACTGGCGCCGTTTTTCGCTGATGAGCGCGTGCTCGGATTGGCGGAAGTGATGGACTATCCGTCATTAAGGGAACAACAACCATCGATGCTTGACAAACTGGCGCTCGCGGCAAACGCCAACCGCCTCATCGACGGCCACTTGGCCGGCCTTGATGCCAACGCCATCAACGTCTACCGAAGCGCCCGCATCCATACGGACCATGAATGCGTCACCGCCGACGAAGCGCTTGAACGCGTTCGCCGCGGCATGTACGTGCTCATTCGCCAAGGATCGGTTGCCAAAGACCTCGAAAAACTTCTTCTTGCCGTCACTGAGTACAACGCGCGCCGCTTTTTGTTTTGCACAGACGATAAACATCTCGACGACTTATGGTTCGAAGGCAGCGTCGACCATAACGTGCGGCTTGCCATTCGCGCTGGGCTCGACCCGCTTCTTTCGATCCAAATGGCCACTTTAAACGCCGCCGAGTGCTACCGGTTGCCGACGAAGGGAGCTGTCGCCCCGGGGTATGACGCCGACTTTTTGTTCGTTGAGGATTTGGAAACGCTGAAAATCACCCATGTATTCAAACAAGGGGCGCTCGTCGCCGAACATGGAAGGGCAACGTTTTCCTTCCATCCGGCATCCAGTGAAACCGAACCGAAATTGCTTCAATCCATTCGTTGCCGACCCGTCACCGAATCGGATCTTCGCATCCCGATGACGAAAGGAAACAAAGCCAATGTCATGGAGATCATCCCGAATCATTTGCATACGAACCATCTCGTCACCGAGGTGGATGTCCGGGACGGGGCCTTTTCCCCTTCGGTCGAGCGGGATTTGCTGAAGCTTGTTGTCGTCGAACGCCATCGCGGCCTCGGCATTGGCCTTGGCATCGTCCGCGGTTTCGGATTCAAAGCAGGCGCCATCGCTTCTTCCATCGCGCACGATTCGCACCACATCATCGCCGCCGGCACAAACGACCGCGACCTCATCGTCGCCATTGAACAGCTCCGCCAACAACAAGGCGGGCTTGCCGTCGCCAAAGACGGAGCGGTGCTCGCTGGATTACCGCTTGAGATCGGCGGATTGATGACAAGAAATGATTATACTGAAGTGTTAAATGGATTGAAACAGATCCATGAAGCGCTGGACTCGCTCGGCTCAAGCCATGCCTTCAACCCGTTTATCACGCTGTCATTCCTCGCCTTGCCGGTCATTCCCGAACTGAAACTGACCGACCAAGGGCTGTTTGATGTCAAGCGGTGGGAGTTTATTCCGGTCGAGGCGTAGAAGAAGGGGCGCCCTCCTTCCCCTTCTTTCTTCATTAAGGAAACCTTGCCATCTCTGCGCCCTCGCACGCAGTCAATACGAGACATGACGCGATCGGTTGACTGCATGTATCGCTTTATCCCACTTGCCTCGTCAGCCACCTGTCACTCGAATCAACCATCCCCTCTGTTCATCCATTGTTTGCAGGTCCCTATCCATTTCAGCCCTTTTCAAAAGACTTGCATGGTATTCGCATAAGCACCTTCTTGTGTTTTTCATATATTAAAAACAACCTCTCTAAGGAAGGTGTAGGCTCGTTGATCACCATCAGCCTTTGCATGATTGTCAAAAATGAAGAAGACGTCCTTGCCCGATGCTTAGATAGCGTCCAACATCTAGTCGACGAGATCATTATTGTTGATACAGGATCGACTGATCGCACAAAAGAAATCGCTGGACGCTATGCCACGCGGGTGATCGACTTTCCTTGGAATGACGATTTTTCCGCAGCCAGAAACTTCTCATTTTCCCATGCCACAATGGATTATATTTTTTGGTTAGACGCTGACGATGTGTTGTTGAAAGAAGACCAAGAAAAATTTCTCACGTTGAAACATACCCTTCCCTCTGATATCGATTCGGTGACCATGATCTACAGCCTTGCGAGTGATGAACATGGAGCACCCATCTCCAGCGTCCGCCGCAACCGTCTGGTCAAGCGCTCCAATCATTTCAAATGGCATGGAATGGTTCATGAATACTTGGAAGTATGGGGAACAATTCTCAATAGCGACATCACCGTGATTCATAAACCAGTTTATCATCATTCCGATCGAAATTTAAACATTTACGAGAAACAGTTAGCTCAAGGCAAAGAATTTTCACCTAGAGATTTGTTTTACTTTGCAAACGAATTATTTGACCATCAACAATACGAACGAGCCATTCAATATTATGAACAATTTTTACAAACGAAAAAAGGCTGGGTGGAAGATTGCATCGCTGCCTGCGGAAAACTGGCCGACTGTTTTTATGCGCTTGGCGATGAGGAACAAGCGTTGCGATATGTGTACCAGTCATTTGAATACGATTCTCCCCGCGCTGAATTTTGCTGCCGGCTGGGCTACTACTTTCTCCAGCGGAAACAATATCGACTCGCAGCGTTTTGGTATCATTTAGCGACTCAACTCACGATGCCATCGGACAGTTGGGGATTTTTTCATCACGCTTGTTGGACTTGGCTTCCTCACTTGCAACTTTGTGTATGTTACTTCTATTTAGGCGAGTATGAACTGGCGTACAAACATAATGAAAAAGCTAGGGAATATGCGCCCGATCATCCCGATGTTTTGCACAATCAATGTTTGTTAGAATCCATTCTTTCTGCCAAAAGCACGTTCCATTCAACAGATGAATAGTTATCCTTTAAATCGAAAGGAGGTTGTACCATTTGTTCAACCGCCATCCTATTCGTGTAAAATGCCTTTCCCCCTTATGCGGCGCCTTGCCGCCAATCGTGAAAGTATATACCGGACCCACGGGACCTACCGGACCTACAGGGCCAACCGGACCCACAGGACCAACTGGACCCACAGGACCAACTGGACCCACAGGGCCTACAGGACCCGCTGGACCAATCGGACCCACAGGGCCTACAGGACCCGCTGGACCAATCGGACCCACAGGACCCACAGGGCCCACGGGACCGGCGGGGGCTGGCGCAATCATCCCATTTGCATCAGGTACAACGGTTATTCTGACCGCGACCATAGCAGGTTTGGCGGATACTGCCAGCTTAATTGGGTTTGGAAATTCTGCTTCGAGCATTAGTCTAAGCGGAAACACCATTAACCTCGACGGTGTATCCAACTTTTCATTTACTGTTCCACGCACTGGAATCATTACAGCTGTAGCAGCTAACTTTTCTGCCACCACGGGCACAGCGCTTTTAGGAACGGCTACGATCCGGGCTCAACTATACATCTCCACCTCTCCTTCTAGCAACGTATTCACCGCCATTCCAAGCACTTTAGTCACGTTAAACCCAACTATCACATTTCCAATCTCCTTACTGCAAAATGCCAGCGGAATCGTGACAGGGTTAAACGTGCCTGTCAATGCCGGTGATCGCTTGCTCATGGTGTTTTTCACTACTACTTCCGGTCTCTCTATCGCCGCTTCCGTAACGGGCTATGCCACGGCGGGAGTGGCGATTAGTTAGAATTGTATAGACTGTCGACCTTCTTCCTCCTTGCTTGCGGTTGTTATGCCCAACCTGAGTTCGACAGCGACTACGCAAACGAAATGCCTCTCATTCCTTGATACAAAAGGGACGAGAGGCATTTGGGCATACTTCGGGCGTGTATCTAGGGGCGAGGTTGGATGACTGGGATCTTCGGGGGAGGCTCCAGTCCTAGAGCCGCAAAGAGTTGCGCCTGTTTGGCCGTCAGTTCGGTTCGTTGATAAAGGTCTCCGTTTTTGGAAGAAAAATGTCCAAGCATGAGACGCTCACATTCGTCTCTTACTTTCGGCCACGATTCATGAGTCAGGAGAAAGGAATCGCAAAATGCTTTTGGCCAGACGCTCCAAGACAGCGCGATCCACCTCGTCTTCGCGCCTAAACGAATAAATCACCTTCGCTTTCGCCTATTTGGCCTTCGGATCCCATTCGTTGTGAGCAGGCGGGAGATGCGCCACGGTCGTTTCGTCTTTGTTTTTGCGTGTGACTCGTCGTATGTACATGCCTATATGATGAACGATATTAGGCTTTTTTAAAGGATAAATTGTCAAACTTGTGCCTATGAAATTCAGCGTTTTTTCTGGGATCTGCATCGCGAAATCCTTGATATAACAGCATTTTGGCCATTTTCATTTGCCTAAAACGGCCTCAAAACTGTCGAACTCGGGCGCTAAAATGTATACAAAAGGGTATAAACTTTAAATCCCTTTGCGTTCAGATAAAACCGTCTTGGGCGTTGTTATCGAAGAAGGGTTATTCAATTTAAATCCCTCTATGTTCAAATAAAACCCCTATCATTCACAAAATCATCCCTATGGATAAAATAAACAATTCACGCCAATGTCTACATAATTTTATGATACCATCTTTTGCAGTGAAGTGGGAATTATGTTTTTGGTATTATGCCAAGAATAATATGCTTTCCTGGATAAATCAAGTGCTTCACTGATCATCCACTAAAATGAGGTTCATTGCAAATTCAACAACTCACATTTCGCACCCTAACAGGGTTGAAAGAAAGGATTTTTTATTTCGTTTTTCAGAATAACTTTTCGATCAACACGACGAGCGATGACAATCCTTTTTTTACCATCGCTCGTCGTTCCGTATGACCTTACACGTAAATGCTCTCATCCAGCCCCAACTGTAAATTATCATTTTATTTCAGCACAAAACGTCCATTTTTTTGCACATTCTTTCAGAAAGCCCTCTCCCCCTTTCTGAAGGAATGTGCTAAATTTTTTGTGAATTATTCCGGACGAAGATTTCCATTCGTTTTAGGGAGGGGGAGGAAGCGTGATCCAATTTCATGACTTTGGCATGGATGTCCAAACGTATGCCGATCGAGGGAAAGAGAATGCCTTCCCCCTCGTGAAGCAGTGTCCTCACTGTCAAACTCCTCGCCCCTTGCACCGTCATGGATACTACCAGCGCTATGCCTTGACGGCAGAGGGGGAATATCG
>NZ_BCQG01000086.1 GCF_001544315.1 Geobacillus jurassicus NBRC 107829 | reverse complement strand
CCGAAAAGGGAGAACATTTCACCATTTTTCCATCCGTTTGTTATAATAAAAAGACAAGCAAACAGGAGAGGAAGTGGAGAATGATTTATCAACTGAAAGTACAGTTGAAACATACGCGCCCTCCCATTTGGCGCCGGTTGCTTGTGCCTGGGGAGATGACGTTTGCCGAGCTGCATCGCGTGTTGCAGGCAGCGTTCGGCTGGATGGACCAGCACTTGCATACGTTTTATATAACGAAGGTCGGCGGAACGGCGCGGCTGCGCATTGAAATCGGCAACGAAGCGGCTGGATGGGACGGCGCCGATTACGATGAGCGGGAGGAAAGGATTGGGCAATGGTTTGTCGAAGAAGGCGACCGCGCCCAATACGTATATGATTTTGGCGATATGTGGGAGCATGAGATCGTCTTGGAAAAAATCGTCGATCCGCTTCCTGGCGCGTTGTATCCGTGCTGCATCAAGGCCGTGCGAGTGGGTTTGAAAGAGGACAGCTGGGGAGAAGTGCAAGCCATAGAGGAAGAGATGAGCACAGCGGAGCTGACGGCGAACGTGAATGTGGCGCTCGCCCCGTTTCAACGAAAAGTGGTGAAGGAAGAAGGTGAGGCGAAAAAAACGAAACGAGCCGCAAGCAAAGGCAGAGTCGAAGAAGTGGAACAGGATGTATGGAAAACGCTGTTCGATCAAGCGCTCGCCTACAGGGACTTGGCCCCGTGGACATGGATGGACGATGATCAAATTTTTGCCGTGGTGACTCCTGATGGGGAATCGTTGTATTGTACGGTGATCGGGGCGCTTGGCCAGGAGTACGGCCTTGTCATTTACATCGGTGAGGAAGGGTATGCATGCTTGCAAGATATTTTATCTGGAACGTTGCATCCAAAAGACGCTGTGTTTAAAGAGCGCGCATTGCTCGTGTCGTTCGCGCCCCGAAACGACTTGGAAAGAGACGATAAAGCGATGTTGCGGAAGTATAACATTCCTGTGAGTGGAAAACGGCTGTTGCCGATGTTCCGCAGTTTTGCCCCTGGATATTATCCATGGTTTCTTTCGGAACAGGAAGCGGCATGGGCGGCTATGGCATTGGAACAAGCGGTAGTTGTCGCCGAGCGGCTACGCGATGGCGAGCTGTCCCTAGCTTCGTCCGCTCGCGGCAACCGATTGTTTGCCCGGATCGCCGAACGGAGAGAAGACGGGCTTCATTGGCGCGACGGCTGGGTGCCGCGCCCTAAGGCGAAGAAAAAGGAAACACCGGTGCTTGAAATCGGAACGGACGAGTTGGAAAAGGTCAAGGCGCTCGATCGCGCCCCACTGTTTGCGGAGTTTTCGGTCGCTTATGTGAACAAGCCGATTCAGGAGCGACGCTGGGAGCGCCCGTATTTTCCGCTGCTGGCGCTGGCCGCCGATGCAGCGGGCGGAGTCATTTTGCATCACCAAGTGTTTCGCGGCCAGCTGGAGGCGAAGACGCTGCAACAAAGTTTTCTTGAATTTGCCCGCGCGCTCGGGCGTGTACCGAGCCATGTGCGCGTCACGAAGGAACACGGTCCGTTGCTGGCCCCGCTTTTGCGCGAGTTGGGTGTGAATATGAGCACAGGCCCAACCCCTCGTTCCGATGAAGTGAGGGAATTGTTTGAACAGTTTGCGATCTAAGAAGGAGCCGACAGTGATGCCGAACAGGAGAAAGAGATGCAGAACAGGAGATGATGGGGGCAGGCGCTGGGGTACGGAGTGAAAAGCGCGGGAATTTCCGGCTTTTCACTAGCCCGCTGCTTCTGCCAGGACTCCGTTTTTCTAAGAGCGCTTTGCACGACGCAGAAAGAGGGATGAACATGTTGATTGCACTTGATATGGACGGAACGCTATTAAACGGAGAAGGCAAAATCAGTGAGCGCAATCGAAAGGCGATGATGGCCGCGCAAAAGGAAGGCCATATCGTCGCCGTCATCACCGGGCGGGCGCGCAAAGACGCGCTCGCCCCGCTTCGTGAGGCGGGGCTTGTCTGTCCGATCGCCAGTCTGAACGGGGCAATTGTGACGCTGGAAGACGGCACGGTCATCAGCGAGGCGCCGCTCGAGCGGGAAATCGTCCGTCCGGCGCTTGAGTGGGTGCGCGAACAATCGGATTTGTATTGTGAGACGTACACAGGTGATGCGGTTTACGTCGGGTTGCACAACCGATCCTATTGGGAGGCGTTGGCTTCAGAGATGGCTGATGCGGCCCCGGACGTGAAATGGCTTGTCAATAAGCAGTTCCAACAGGCGCGAGTGACGTACGTCGATGACATCGGCACGGTGTGGGATGATCCGCAGCTTACCTTATACAAACTGCTTGTTTTTGCTCTTGACCGCGAGCGTCTTCGCGAAGCGGCCTCCCATTTCGCGGCGCTCCGTGGTGTGACGGTCACCTCGTCGCATCCGCACAACATTGAAATGAACAACGAGCGGGCGACAAAAGGCGCGGCGCTCAAGCAGCTTGCCGCCCACTACGGCATCGACTTGCGCGATACGGTCGCCTTTGGCGACAGCCATAACGATTTGTCGATGTTTGAGGTCGCCGGCTATCGCGTCGCCATGGCCAACGCTGCGCCGGAGTTGAAGGCAACATGCGACTTTGTCACCTTCTCCCACGAAGAAGATGGCGTGGCAGTGGGGCTCGAGCGGATGATTGGGTGGCGGTGAGCAGCCACCATTTCCTTGTTTTCACATAAAGAAAACACAGGGTGTCGGGGTATTGGCGGTCATATGCCAATCGTTATCCCATATAGATCCGAATGTATCGCGACAGTGACATGTACTGTACATAACGAAATACACGATCAAATCAAGTTGTATATGGAAAAATGCGAGCGTTTTGTATATAATATTTTCTTGCAGTGAAGTATTAAAGGGGAAGTGGAAAATCGAAAATTACCGAGTGTTTAATAAATTTTTGAATTGTTTATGGACGGCTTTTCTAAGGAAAAAACGGGCGACGGCCGGTTTGCATGAATAATCAAGTTAAGACCCCATGGTTCCCGAATGTTTTCGCCCCGTCTATATCGAGGGGAGAGCATAGGACGAGAAATCAGCATTGCCGTTTTGCTTTGACTCGATATTGACAATGCGCTATAGCGACTCGTCGCCATGTTTTATATGGTGGATAAGGGGGATTGATGGATGGGTTCATCAACAATGGTCAAGGTCAGAAATATACTGATCGGCGGCGAGAAACCGTGTATCTGTGTTCCTGTGATCGGCGTTGATCGTGAACAAGTGTTGCGTGAAGCAGAGGAGGTTTGTCGGAAGAAGCCCGATTTGATTGAATGGCGTGCGGATTTTTTTCAAGCCATTCATGACCAGAACAGTGTGTTGGCTACCGCGAAAGAGTTGCGGAATGTAACGGAGGACATTCCGATTTTGTTTACGGTCCGTTCCGAGCGGGAAGGGGGACAGCCGATTCCGCTCGATGGACAGGAAGTGCAGCAACTGATCGAAGCAATTTGTAAAAGCAGGGTTGTCGATTTGGTAGATTATGAGCTGGCTTATGGGGAGCGTATTGCCCCGGTGCGCCGTGCGGCTGACGAAGGTGGCGTCCGGCTCGTCGTGTCGCGTCATTATTTTGACGGCACCCCGTCGAAAGAAACGCTGGTGGCCGAAATGCGCCAAGCCGAGCAGTGCGGGGCCGATATCGCCAAGGTGGCCGTCATGCCAAAGTCGCCGCAAGATGTGTTGACGTTGTTGCAGGCGACGGAAGAAGCGCGACGCGAGCTGTCTATTCCGCTCATTACGATGGCGATGGGTGGGCTCGGTGCTATTACCCGGTTGGCTGGATGGCTGTTTGGCTCAGCGGTGACGTTTGCCGTCGGGAAACAAAGCTCTGCCCCAGGGCAAATTCCGATCGATGAGGTGCGGACAGTGCTTTCCATCTTGCAAATGTATAGCCAGTGATAGACGATCATTTGAACGCAGGCTGTTTGTTTACTATGACCCTGACGAGCGGAGACAAAGGAGGAAAGAAACGGTGAGCAATCAAATCACTCTCCCCCTCCGCGAGCGGAACATCATTTTGATCGGCTTTATGGGAGCGGGGAAAACAACGATCGGGCAGCTGGTCGCGAAAAAGCTGTACCGTGACTTTATTGATGTCGATGCGGAAATCGAGCGGCGGCACGGGATGTCGATTCCGGAGATGTTCGCGCAAAAAGGGGAAGCGTACTTTCGACAGGTCGAGCGGGAACTGATCGTCAATTTATGCACAAATACAAGGTTGAAAATCATTTCGCTTGGCGGCGGCGCGTATTTGCAGGAAGACGTGCGGCGCGCCTGCCTAGCTCACGGCATCGTCTTTTTCCTAGACTTGTCGTGGGAGCATTGGAAAGAAGAGCGGCTGCCGCTCATTGTCGACAGCCGGCCGGTGTTGAAAAACAAAACGTTGGAAGAAGTGGAGCAGCTGTTTTTCCAGCGGCAGTCCGCTTACGCTCTCCATCATTCCCGTGTCGACATCAATGAACTTGAGGCGGAACAGGCGGCGAACCAAATTGTTGAGTCAATCAAATGGACATGGGACGTCTATGAGCCGAACCGGTAAGGCGGCTTGTTGGCGGACAGGCAAGCTCCCGAGCAAGGGAGCTTTTCTTTTTGTTTCCCCCGCAATGCCTGTCAGTCCATACGACCGCTGCCGGAGGTGAAATCGTGTTTGCGGAAAAGAAAAATTTGACGGATGCCCTTGCCTGTTCTTGCCGGACAAACGTTCTTTTTGTTATAAGGAAAATATGCAGGAACAGGGAGAGTGGGGAGATGGAGAAGCGGGCGTTCGGTTGGATTTATGTGTATATTGTGTTGGCCGTGGCTGTGCTTTCTGCGCCGTATTGGCTTTGGTGGCTGAAACCGAAAACACAACTTGAACTGCTCATTGTCGATGAAACAGTCTCAGATCAATCGTACCGCGAGCATCAAGGACTCATTTGGCTTTTGCGGTCGCAAAAGTATGTCCACCGCAATGGGGAACGGTACGAAGCAGCGCGCGATTACGTCGGGTTTGTGCCGAAGGACGATGGGACGTACGGTGTGCGGCCGTTTCCGAAAGCGATGGATCGGTATGATGCCGTCTATGTCGCCGACACGTACGGCGTATATGAGGAAGAGTTCGTCCGCAAGCGAACCGACGGGGCGCGGTCGGCGAAAGTGCATGGCGGGCTTGATGGTGAGGAGATGAAGGCGCTTTGGCAGTTTGCCCGTCAAGGCGGGAAAACGCTCATCGCCGAGTTTAATTCGATGGCCCATCCGACGGAAAAGGCGGTGCGCACATCGTTTGCGCAGTTGTTCGGCCTTCAGTGGACCGGATGGATCGGCCGTTATTTTCCTGACTTGGGAAGCCGGGAAGTGCCGGTATGGGTCAAAGAAAACTATGAAACTCAATATGGCAAGCGGTTTGCGTTCCGTGGCCCGGGCATCGTGCTTGTTGATGAAACAGACCGGCTGATCATTCTCGACCGGCGTGATATCGGCGCCGATGGCGTCGTGTTTTCGTATACGAAAGCGGGGGAAAAGCGGTGGGGAGAAAAAGTGCGCGCTCCGTATTCGTACTGGTTTGACATCGTCGAGCCAATCGATGAGCGCGAAGTGTTGGCAACATATACGTTGTCACTGTCGGAACGCGGAAAAGAAAAGCTGCGCGCCGGGCTGTTTGCCTCGTACCATATTTATCCGTATTATCCCGATTTTTTGAACAAAGAGGAAAAATACCTCAACTATATGGATTGGAGCGGCGAGCCGAACAGCTACGCAGGCTATTTGCATGACATGAAAGCGGCGCATCGGATGCCGGTTTTGGTCGCCGAATTCGGCGTCCCTTCCTCGCGCGGAATGGCGCATCGAAACGTGCATGGGAAAAACCAAGGATTTCTTTCTGAACAAGAACAAGGGGAAATCGATCGGAAGCTGTTTGAGGACATCGTCCATGAGCGAATGGCGGGCGGTCTGTTGTTTTCGTGGCAGGATGAGTGGTTCAAACGGACGTGGAATACGATGGAGTACGACACTCCGGATCGCCGCCCGTTTTGGCTGAACGTGCAGACGAATGAGCAGCATTTCGGCCTCCTTCGGTTCGATCCGGGACCGAGCGCAGCAGCGATGATCAAGGTGGACGGGCGGAAAGACGATTGGACATTCAACGGGATCAAGCCGGCATGGGCGGATGGCAAGCGGGCGTTGTATGTCACGAGCGATGAAGGGTATTTGTATGTGCGGTTGGACAGCAGGCGCATCACGGATGGGACCACCGCATACATCGCGTTTGATACGATCCCGGACCAAGGGCAGTCGCGCCTCCCGGGCCTTCCCAGCGTTCGCACGGCGGGGATTGATTTCGCCTTGGTCATTCACGGAAAAGAGAGCGCGCGGTTGTTGATCGACAGCTACTATGACACGTTTTATTATCATTATGGCCATCAGTTGCATATGATGCCGGCGGCGCCTTACGCCAACCGGAAAGATAACGGCGTCTACCACCCGATTCGTCTGACATTAAATAAAAAAATTGGAAGAGACTCGCGGCAAGGCGGTGCCCTTTGATTCGTATGAAACCGGAATTTTGCGGTTCGGCACGGCCAACCCGGCTGACGCGGCATTCGATTCGCTTGCGGATATCAGCGTAAGCCATAGCGGCGATATGTATGAAATCCGCCTGCCGTGGGCGCTCCTCAATGTCACTGACCCGAGCCGGCGCGAGGTGATGGGCGACATCTGGTCGAAAGGCGGTCTCAAGAGCCGTCGGATCGTCCCAGGCATCCGCTTAGGCTTATACGTCGCGGACGGAGCGGATTCGTTTTCGTTCCCGGCGATGGAAGGACAGGTGCTCCCGGCAAAACAGTTTTACACATACAAGTGGCCGGTGTGGGACGCGCCGCGTTATCATGAACGGCTGAAACAGTCATATGAGGAGATGAAAAAGGCGTTTTCCGACGCGAAAGTCGGTCGGCCGTAAGGAACACGCGGCGCAAAACAGCACGAAGTATGGGGCGAACCGGGCCTGGCATTCGCCCCTTTGCCGCAAGAAGAAAAGGATGAGAAAGCAAGATCAGCCGTCAGGCAGGCTGCAGCCTGCCTGACGGCCGATTCGAGTTGTATTTGTCGGGAATTTAGCTTTTTTCAGCCCAAACGCGGAGTTTTTGTTCATGCTGGAGAGTTTTGCGGGCGAGGAAATCCACCGTCTCTTGCGTTTCCGACCATTCGAGGCGCAAGCAGCCGATTTTCGTTTCGATGCGCTCAAACCGCTTGTCCGCCCGTTCTTCAAGGTCATACATCTCTTGACGAAGCCGTTTCTCTGATTGTTGGATCTCTTGGCGCAGCCGGTCTTCCGTTTCCCGCATTTCCGAGCGTAGTCGATCCTCCATGTCTTGCATTTCTGCACGCAGGCGATTCTCCATGTCTTGCATTTCTGCGCGCAAGCGGTCTTCTGTCTCTTGTATTTTTGTGGACAGCCGCTCTTCCATGTCTTGCATTTGCCGGCGGATATGATCGGAATGCAGATCGAGCGCTTTTAAAATTTGTTGTACGATGGTTTTTTCTTCCATATAATTCACCTCCTTTGCCTCCATCATAGCACACTCTCAAGAGCTTGGAAAACCAAAACTTGTCCAAACGGCTGGTTCTTTTGCCGACTTGCAAGACCCGCCGGAACTCATTTTGGAGATGATCGCGCGCTGGAAAGAAGGGTATGATGTCGTCTATGCCCGCCGAGTCAAGCGGAAAGGAGAGACAGCGTTCAAAAAATGGACGGCGTATGTGTTTTACCGCTTGCTGCGGGCAGCGACCGACATCGACATTTCGGTCGATACCGGCGATTTTCGCCTTATTGACCGGAAGGTGTGCAATCAGGTAGTCTATATGAGAGAGCGGAGCCGTTTCGTCCGCGGTTTGGTGAGCTGGGTTGGGTTTCGGCAGACGGCGGTCGAATACGAGCGTGAGCCGCGCCTAGCCGGTGAGACGAAATATCCGCTCAAAAAAATGATCCGGTTTTCGCTCGATGGCATTACGTCGTTTTCGCATAAGCCGCTCAAACTGGCGAGTTTGCTTGGGTTTTTGTTGTCAGCAGCAAGCATCGTCGGAATGTTGGCCGTCTTTTATCTAAAGTGGTTCACCGATTCGACAGTCGCTGACTGGGCGTCGCTGCTCATGGCCATGCTCCTTTGCAACGGGGTGATGCTTCTCATGCTTGGAGCAATTGGCGAATATATCGGGCGCATTTATGATGAAGTGAAAGGGCGGCCGCTGTATGTCATCAATGAAACGTGGGGAGTTCGGACAAAGCATGAACGGAAGCCTTCATACATTCCGTAAAGAAAAACAAACCGTATGGCGGTTTGCCGTTGTTGGGGCAAGCAATACGGCGGTCGACTTTGCTGTCTTTTTCCTGCTCGCGGCCGCGGGCGTTCCGGCGGCCGCCGCCCAAGTCGTTTCCTACGGTGCTGGGATGGCGAACAGCTACATTTGGAATCGACGCTGGACGTTTGAAGTGAAACGAAAAGCGAACATTGGGGAATTTTTGCGCTTTCTTGCCGTCAACGGGTTGTCGCTTGGCGCGTCGCTTGGCGTTTTGCTTGTGGCGGACCGGTTTGCCCCGCTTTGGCTGGCAAAGAGCGTGGCGACACTGGTTGGCATGGCGGCAAATTTTGCCGGCAGCCGCTATTGGGTGTTTGCCGAACAAACAGGAAGAGAGGCAGAGGGGAAGCGCGGATGGCGTTAGACAGAACACAAGGCATAGAAATTATGAAACGTTTTCACCGTTGGAACGACGGGAAGTGTCTGCTAAAAAACTGATGTTCTCAGGAATGTCCACCTTCAAATGTCATTACAATTTAGGTCGAGTAGTTCAAGCATGTATACGGTAAAAGAACAGGGGGCTGACTCAAAAGGGTAATTTCCCTTAAACAAAACACAACATATTGTTTCG
>NZ_BCQG01000085.1 GCF_001544315.1 Geobacillus jurassicus NBRC 107829 | reverse complement strand
CGGGGAGCTTTTTTCCATTGTGATTTTTGTAAAAATTGAGGTAAAATAAAACAGAGTCATCATCATCTTTTATGAGCATCGTCCACTATCAGGATAGGAATAGGGGGAATCAACGGTGGCATTGACAGGTACGGACCGCGTCAAACGCGGCATGGCGGAAATGCAAAAAGGCGGCGTCATCATGGACGTCGTGAACGCAGAACAAGCGAAAATCGCTGAAGCGGCAGGGGCTGTCGCGGTCATGGCGCTCGAGCGCGTCCCGGCGGATATTCGCGCCGCTGGCGGTGTCGCGCGCATGGCCGACCCGACGGTGATCGAAGAAGTGATGAACGCCGTCTCGATCCCGGTCATGGCGAAAGTGCGGATCGGCCATTATGTCGAGGCGCGCGTCTTAGAGGCGCTTGGCGTCGACTACATTGACGAAAGCGAAGTATTAACGCCGGCTGATGAAGAATTCCATATTGACAAACGGCAGTTTACCGTTCCATTTGTGTGCGGCTGCCGTGACTTAGGGGAAGCGGCGCGCCGCATTGCCGAAGGGGCGTCGATGCTGCGGACGAAAGGGGAGCCGGGGACAGGCAACATCGTCGAGGCGGTGCGCCATATGCGCAAAGTTAACGCGCAAATCCGTAAAGTCGTCAACATGAGCGAAGATGAGCTTGTCGCTGAGGCGAAACAACTCGGGGCTCCGGTTGAAGTGCTGCGCGAGATTAAGCGGCTTGGCCGCCTTCCGGTCGTCAACTTTGCCGCCGGCGGTGTCGCGACACCGGCTGACGCGGCTTTGATGATGCACTTGGGCGCGGACGGCGTCTTTGTTGGGTCGGGCATTTTCAAATCGGAAAACCCGGAAAAATACGCGCGTGCGATCGTAGAGGCGACGACCCATTACGAAGACTATGAACTGATCGCCCACTTGTCGAAAGGATTGGGCGGCGCGATGCGCGGCATCGATGTTGCGACATTGCTGCCGGAGCACCGGATGCAAGAACGCGGCTGGTAAGCTAAACAAAGGAGCAAAGCAACGATGAAAATAGGTGTACTTGGACTGCAAGGAGCTGTGCGGGAGCACGTCCGCGCCATTGAGGCGTGCGGCGCCGAAGCGGTTGTCGTGAAGAAGCCGGAGCAGCTCGAAGGATTGGACGGGCTTGTGCTGCCGGGCGGTGAAAGCACAACGATGCGGCGCCTCATCGACCGCTATGGGTTGATGGAGCCGCTCAAGCAATTTGCCGCCGCTGGCAAGCCGATGTTCGGCACGTGCGCCGGGCTCATTTTGCTGGCGAAGCGGATTGTCGGCTATGACGAGCCGCATTTAGGATTGATGGACATTACAGTCGAGAGAAACTCGTTCGGCCGGCAGCGGGAGAGCTTCGAAGCCGAGCTGTCGATCAAAGGCGTCGGCGATGGATTTGTCGGTGTCTTCATCCGCGCCCCACATATTGTGGAAGTGGGGGACGGGGTCGATGTCCTGGCGACATACAACGGCCGCATTGTCGCCGCTCGACAAGGCCAGTTTCTCGGCTGTTCGTTCCATCCGGAGCTGACAGACGACCATCGATTGATGCACTACTTCCTGGCCATAGTCAAAGAGGCGAAAATGGCGTCGAGCGCCAAGTAGATAAAGCAAATGGACAAATGCAACTGGAAGGTTTAACAGATTTCCGAAAGAAGTCTTCCACTTCAAGCGCGTGAAGGGCACAGCCCAGTGATCATCGGCCGCCGTTGCCGGCATGAGTTTCACGCGGGATTGCTCTCGTCCCTTTTTGGGACGGGGGCTTTCTTTTATGTATAATAAAAGGCGAAGGAGGTAGAACACGGTGCTGGATATCAAAATATTGCGCAATCAGTTTCAAGAAGTGAAGGAAAAATTGCTGCAGCGCGGCGGGGATTTGGCGAACATCGACCGCTTTGAACAGCTGGACAAAGAACGGCGCCGCTTGATTGCGGAAGTCGAAGAGCTGAAAAGCCAACGGAACGATGTGTCTCAGCAAATCGCCGTTTTAAAGCGCGAGAAAAAAGACGCCGAGCCGCTCATTATTCAAATGCGCGAGGTCGGCGACCGCATTAAACAGATGGACGAGCAAATTCGAAAGATTGAAGAGGAGCTCGACGACTTGTTATTGTCGATTCCGAACGTGCCGCATGAGTCGGTGCCGATCGGCCAATCGGAAGAGGACAATGTTGAAGTGCGGAGATGGGGGGAGCCGCGTTCGTTTTCGTTTGAACCAAAGCCGCACTGGGAAATCGCTGATCAGCTCGGTTTGCTCGATTTCGAGCGGGCCGCCAAAGTGGCGGGAAGCCGGTTTGTGTTTTATAAAGGATTGGGCGCCCGGTTGGAGCGGGCATTAATTAACTTTATGCTTGACATTCATCTCGATGAGTTCGGCTACCAGGAAGTGTTGCCGCCATATTTAGTGAACCGCGCGAGCATGATCGGAACTGGACAGTTGCCAAAGTTCGCCGAGGATGCGTTCCATTTGGACAGCGAAGATTATTTTCTCATTCCGACCGCGGAAGTGCCGGTGACGAACTTGCACCGCGACGAAATTTTGGCTGCCGATGACTTGCCGCTTTACTATGCAGCCTACAGCGCCTGCTTCCGCGCTGAAGCCGGGTCGGCCGGCCGCGACACGAGAGGGTTGATCCGCCAGCATCAGTTCAACAAAGTGGAGCTCGTCAAGTTCGTCAAACCAGAAGACTCGTATGACGAATTGGAAAAATTGACGCGCCAAGCGGAGACGATTTTGCAGCGGCTGGGCCTTCCGTATCGCGTTGTCGCTTTGTGCACGGGCGACCTCGGATTCTCGGCGGCGAAAACGTACGACATTGAAGTTTGGCTGCCCAGCTATGGAACATACCGGGAAATTTCGTCATGCAGCAACTTTGAGGCATTCCAGGCGCGCCGCGCTAACATCCGCTTCCGTCGTGAACCGAAAGCAAAGCCAGAATACGTGCATACGTTAAACGGTTCGGGGCTGGCCATCGGACGGACGGTCGCCGCCATTTTGGAAAACTACCAGCAAGAAGACGGCTCGGTCATCATTCCGGAGGCGCTTCGTCCGTATATGGGGAATCGCGATATCATTCGCTGAAGAAAAACTGTAGAAGGCCGGTGATGTCACGGGAAAGCGCTCGAGCGAGGAGCTTTTGCGAATGGATCGACAACTCTTCCGCGCGTTCATGACCAACTGTTTTTGAAGAAAACGTATTTTTTCAACAGCCTTTCAGACCAATCGTTGGTTGACTTTTCCCGACCACCGTGTTATAGTGAATGACGTTGGCAATGGGGGACAAGAAATCTTGTTCTCGGCCAAAACGATGACGAAGAAAACTGACGCGCATAAGAGGAGATTGTCATTTGAAACGGCTGACCGCCAAACGCCGTTTCCCATCATAAAAAACCCGCCCTTGATCGGCGGGTTTTTTTACGCGTACGCCCGATATGGGTGCGGCGCTATAGGGTGAAAGTCCCGAACGGGGGTTGGCGAGTGAGTTAGCCGGTTCCCTCCTACTCGAGCTTTATTTTTTTACAACCGTAAATTGATCCGTGATCAGCAACCAGTTCTGCGGGAAGTCAAGCCCAAGCTTCCAATAGCTGACCCCGCGCAAGCCCAGCTCTTTGACAAGATTAAATTTGGCCTGAATGGAGCGGGCGTCTTCAAACCAGACTTCGTGCTCACGGCCGTTTTCGTCGCGATAGCGGAAATGCGGCGCCTGCGCTTCCATATCGTATTCGATGGCGACGTTATACTTTGCAGCGATGGCGATGGCTTGCTGCGGGCTGATGGCCTGTGCGTACGGGCCACCGGGGACATACGGCAGCGTCCAGTCGTAGCCGTACAAGTTTTGTCCCATCAAAATTTTCTCGGGCGGCATTTCAGAGATGGCGTACTCGAGAACGCGGCGAACCGGGCCGATCGGGGACACCGGCATCGGCGGACCGCCGCTGTAGCCCCATTCATACGTCATAATGACGACAAAGTCGACAATTTGCCCATGGGCGCGATAGTCGTGCGCCTCATACCAGCGTCCGCGCTGGATCGCGCTCGTTTTCGGCGCCAGGGCGGTCGACATCATCCACCCTTCCCGTTCGAACCGCCGTTTCGCTTTGCGCAAAAATGCGCTGTACGCCTCACGGTCTTCCGGACGCAAATATTCGAAATCGAAGTGGATGTCGCGGAAGCCGTACCGTCTGGCGGTTGCGACAATGTTGTCGAGCAGGCGATTTTGCAGCGTTCCGTTTGTTAAAATGAGCGCGCCGAGCTCGTCGCTGAACCGCCCGTTTTCAATGTTGGCGACCACCATAACGAGCGTGACGCGGTTGGCGCGGGCGATGGCCGGAAAATCGTCAAGCGGCGGCCCTTGTAATGTCGCGTCGCGCCGGATGGCAAAATAAAAGGGGCTTAAATACGTTAAATACGGGGCAGCTTCGCGGGCGCTCGCCTCCAGCGCCGGACTGACGGTCGCGCCGCGCGGCTCGATATAGGCGTTAAACTCCGCTCTCCGCTTGGCGCCGGGCGGGATATAAAGCCGCTGACCGACTCGAAGCGGGGCGTTCAACGAGAGGCGGTTCACTTCGGCGAGCTGTTGCATCGGAATCGAAAATCGGCGTGCAATCGACCATAATGTGTCGCCGCGCTGCACCCAGTAAAAACGGCCGACGATCGGGATCACGAGCGCCTGGCCGACAACGAGTTTATTAGGATTTGGAAGCTTGTTGGCCCGGACAATTTCTTCCACCGTCGTGCCGTATGCCTCCGCGATCCCGCGTAACGTTTGTCCGCTCTGCACCACGTGGATTTGCATACTTGACCTCCTAAGTTGCGTCTTCATTCTCCATATTCTATGATGAAAAGGAAGGAGAAATGATCGTTTGCGTGAAGGGGTATACGATGAGCAACGATGAGTACTACATGCGATTGGCGATAGAAGAAGCGAAAAAAGCGGAGCAAATCGGCGAAGTGCCGATCGGTGCTGTCATCGTTCAGAACGGCCGCGTCATCGCCCGCGCCCATAATTTGAGGGAAACTGAGCAGCGCGCCATCGCTCATGCCGAAATTTTGGCGATCGATGAAGCGTGTCGGGTGACCGGTTCGTGGCGGCTTGAGGGAGCGACGTTGTATGTGACGCTTGAGCCGTGCGCTATGTGCGCAGGGGCCATCGTTCTTTCTCGCATCGAGCGGGTCGTGTTCGGCGCGTTTGACCCGAAGGGAGGGTGCGCGGGGACGTTGATGAACTTATTGCAAGAAAGCCGATTTAACCATCAGGCTGAGGTGGCAAACGGTGTGCTCGCTGACGAGTGCGGTTCGCTGTTGAGCCAATTTTTTCGGCGATTGCGCGAACAAAAGAGAAATGTTGGCGAAAGTGCCAACGAAAATCCCGCCGATTGACATTGCATTTTTTCTGCAAACGAGCTATACTGATAGTGCCGTGCTAAGCGGGGAGGTAGCGGTGCCCTGTACTCGCAATCCGCTCTAGCGAGGCTGAATTCCTTCTCGAGGTTAGTCTGTTGCGAGGCCTGTCTCAAGCAAGTGGTGTTGACGTCTGGGTCCCGCGCAATGGGATTCCGTGAACCCTGTCAGGTCCGGAAGGAAGCAGCAGTAAGCGGATGCTCCCATGTGCCGCGGGGGTGCCTGGGCTGAGCTAACTGCTTGAGCAACGCTCGGGGCAGCTAATCGACAGAAGGTGCACGGCCTTACATAACACAAAAAAAAGAAACGAAGCCCACTCGTTATGAGTGGGTTTTTTGTTATTTTAAATTAAGATCGGAAGTTATATAATAGATGAGACGAGAGGAAGAGGAGGGCCGTTTTCCGTGGCATACCAAGCGTTATATCGCGTGTTTCGGCCGCAGCGCTTTGCAGACATGGTCGGCCAGGAACACGTCACCAAGACGTTGCAAAGCGCCCTACTTCAACATAAAATATCGCACGCCTACTTATTTTCTGGCCCGCGTGGAACTGGGAAAACGAGCGCAGCGAAAATTTTCGCCAAGGCGGTCAATTGCGAACAGGCGCCGGCGGCGGAGCCGTGCAACGAATGTCCGGCTTGCCTCGGCATTACGAACGGAACGGTTCCCGATGTGCTGGAAATTGACGCCGCTTCCAACAACCGCGTCGATGAAATCCGCGACATCCGCGAAAAGGTGAAGTTTGCACCGACGTCGGTCCGCTACAAAGTGTATATCATTGACGAAGTGCACATGCTGTCGATCGGCGCGTTTAACGCGTTGCTGAAAACGCTTGAGGAGCCGCCGAAACACGTCATTTTTATTTTGGCCACGACCGAGCCGCACAAAATTCCAGCAACGATCATTTCCCGCTGCCAACGGTTCGATTTTCGCCGCATCCCGCTTTCAGCGATCGTTTCACGGCTGAAGTATGTGGCCAACGCCCAAGGTGTCGAGGCGTCTGATGAGGCATTGTCTGCCATCGCCCGCGCCGCGGATGGAGGGATGCGCGATGCGCTCAGCTTGCTTGACCAAGCCATTTCATTCAGCGATGGAAAGCTTGAGCTCGATGACGTGCTGGCGATGACCGGCGCTGTGTCATTTGCTGCTTTATCGAGTTTCATCGACGCCATCCAACGTAAAGATGCAGCGGCGGTTCTTCAGCAGTTGGAAGCGATGATGGCCCAAGGGAAAGATCCGAATCGTTTGATTGAAGACTTAATTTTGTATTATCGTGACTTATTGCTGTACAAAACTGCTCCACATGTGGAAGGAGCGATTCAAATCGCTGTTGTTGACGAGGCGTTCACTTCACTGTCGGAAACGATTCCGGTTTCCGATTTATACGAGGCCATCGAATTGCTGAACAAAAGCCAGCAAGAGATGAAATGGACCAACCATCCGCGCCTTTTGTTGGAAGTGGCGCTTGTCAAGCTTTGCCATCCATCAGCTGCCGCCCCGCCGTTGTCGGCTTCCGAGCTTGAGCCGTTGATCAAGCGGATTGAGATATTGGAGGCTGAACTGCGACGCCTGAAGGAGCAGCCATCCGTTTCCTCATCGGCTGCGGCTCCGGCGAAAAAACCGGCCAAAACGGTGAAAACCGGGGGGTATAAAGCGCCAGTCGGCCGCATTTACGAGCTGTTGAAACAGGCGACGCATGAAGATTTGGCTTTGGTGAAAGGCCGCTGGGCGGATGTGCTTGATACGTTGAAACGGCAGCATAAAGTGTCGCATGCCGCCTTGCTGCAGGAAAGTGAGCCGGTCGCAGCGAGCGCCTCAGCGTTTGTGTTAAAATTCAAATACGAAATCCATTGCAAAATGGCGACCGATCCCACAAGCTCGGTCAAAGAAAATGTCGAAGCGATTTTGTTTGAGCTGACAAACCGGCGCTTTGAAATGGTGGCCATCCCGGAAGAAGAATGGGGAAAAATAAGGGAAGAGTTCATCCGCAACAAGGACGCAAAGGCGGAAAAAAGCGAGGAAGAGCCGTTGATCGCCGAAGCGAAGCGGCTGTTTGGCGAAGAATTGATCGAAATTAAAGAATAAATCGTCTAAAGGAGGATTGCCAATATGATGCGTGGCGGAATGGGCAATATGCAAAAAATGTTAAAGCAAATGCAAAAAATGCAAAAAGAAATGCAAAAAGCGCAGGAAGAACTGGCAGAAAAAACGGTGGAAGGCACAGCAGGCGGCGGCATGGTGACCGTTGTCGCCAACGGTCATAAACAAGTTTTGGAGGTCAAAATTAAAGAAGAAGTCGTCGACCCAGACGATATTGAAATGCTGCAAGATTTGATTTTGGCGGCGACAAACGATGCGTTGAAAAAAGCGGACGAGCTGGCCAATGAAATGATGGGGCAGTTTACGAAAGGGCTTAATATTCCAGGGTTGTTCTAGGGGGAAATTATGCATTATCCAGAACCACTATCGAAGTTGATCGACAGCTTTATGAAACTGCCGGGCATCGGCCCAAAAACGGCCGCCCGTCTTGCGTTTCATGTGTTGGCGATGAAAGAAGATACCGTGTTGGAGTTTGCCAAAGCGCTTGTTGACGTGAAGCGGCATATTCATTATTGCACGATTTGTGGGCATATTACGGATACAGACCCTTGTTACATCTGCAAGGACGAGCGGCGCGACCGAACGACGATTTGCGTCGTTCAGGATCCGAAAGATGTCATCGCCATGGAAAGAATGAAAGAATACAACGGCCTGTATCATGTGTTGCACGGTGCCATCTCGCCGATGGAAGGCATCGGTCCGGAAGATATTAAAATCGCCGAGCTGCTGGCACGATTGCGGGACGAAACGATCCAGGAAGTGATTTTGGCGACTGATCCGAACATTGAAGGGGAAGCAACGGCGATGTACATCTCGCGCCTGTTGAAGCCGACCGGGATCAAAGTCACCCGCATCGCCCACGGCTTGCCGGTCGGCGGCGACTTGGAATATGCGGATGAAGTGACGCTATCAAAAGCGTTGGAAGGGCGCCGCGAGTTATAGAGAGAAAGAAGGTGGGGATCGGTTTGTTATGGTGGCGAAAGGGGAAGCTAAAGAGACAATTTGATGAAAAATTAATGGTTGAGCTGCAAAAAGCAAGAGCTGAGTGGTTTGAACAAAAACAGATCATCGAAAAAAGCGTCGACCCGTCGCCGGAGGTGCTCAGTGCGTTGCAACTGGCGGAGGCCAAATATTTTTTCCTTCTCCGCGAAGCGAAGCACCGCCGCATCACGCTGAAGGAAGTGCGTTAACTTCCTTCATTTTTTTGTTCTTTTTTCCCCCGTTGCTCATACGTTGGTAGTACAAGCATGCAAAAAAGGGGGTTCAAACGTTGGAGCCGAAAGTCGTCATTACCGTGTTGCTGGCGCTGATCGCTGTGTTGCTTATCGTCGGCGCCCGCCTTAAGGCGCTTCGTTTTGTCGGCTATGCAGCCATTCGTCTGATCGTCGGGGCGCTCGCGTTGTTTGTCATCAACGCCATCGGCGGACAATTTAGCATTCATATTCCAATTAACCTTGTTACCTCAATCATTTGTGGATTTCTTGGCCTCCCCGGAGCGGCAGCGTTAATCGTGATTGACCAGTATATTTTGTAGGCATCATATTCTAAGATGCCTTTTATTTTTTGTTTAATAAGGTATTGACTTTCATATGACAATAGATTATATTGATAAACGTCGCTGTTGATTAAG
>NZ_BCQG01000084.1 GCF_001544315.1 Geobacillus jurassicus NBRC 107829 | reverse complement strand
CGTGTTATTCGTCAATTTGTGAAAGAAAAATTAGAGCTGATTATGCGGGAAGAAATCAAACATTTCCTCGAAATCGAACAGGCTCGAACACCGAATAGGAGAAACGGCTGCTATCTCCGTTGTGTTCGGAAAAAAGATCAATTCGAAATGGCGGAGGACCTGAAACTCATTTATCGTTCTCCGAATAAAGAAATCGCATTGGAGATGTTTCAACAGTTTCAATCCAAATGGTCTCACAAATACCCAAGGGAAGTCCAATCGTGGGCAAATGAGTTGGATGTCCTTCTCACCTTTATGGACTATCCGAGCAGTATTCGAAGTGTGATTTATACAACCAATGCCATTGAACGAACGATCAAAGAGATTCGGAAACGTCTAAAGCCGATGAACAGTTTGAGCAGTTTAGAAGCCGCGGAAAAAGTCGTGTATTTGACCATCCAAGATTTTAATGAGAAATGGGCAGGGCGAAAGTTAAGAGGATTTGCCGAAGCACAGGAAGCCCTCGAGCGAATGTTTGAAGAACGTTACAATTAACCAAATAATGTAAATATCAAACCAATACGATAAGGGGATTCTCCCTTTCTGCGCAATAGACTGAATATTCAGTCCCTCGTGTGGAGGAAACTAGTCCCCTATCCATTCCAAATCCATTTCAGAGATACCCTATCTATCTTGCATTACACAAAATTCTTGACGGTACCTATTATAACTGATCATATTATAGTTGACTAATATAATATGTTGATTTAGCTTTATAAATTGACAATATTTTGAACAATTTATTATTACGCTGAATATGTCCACCCCTTATGATATATTAGTCATGTCTAATGTTATAAGAGGTGACAAGGATGAAATATAAGGGAATGATTGTTTTACTTCTGCTCACTTTGATCATTTCGGCTTGCAGTTCCAATAAAGAACAATCACATCAAGAGCATTCTTCCAATGGGGATTTGCAAGAAAAAACTGCTTCTGCTGACGTTTTACCGACCTTTTTGAAAGGTCAAAGTGAAGAGGTCCGCTTGGTATATCAAGCTGCTGGCAAATCAATAGAGTTGTTACAATGGATTCCTTGTTATTGCGGTTGTGCCGAGAGTGCGGGACATAAAAGTAGTATGAATTGCTTTGTCAAAAAAATCAATAAAGATGGTTCTGTTGTCTGGGATGACCACGGTACTCGTTGTGGTGTTTGCTTACAAATCGCAGCGGAATCCATTAAAATGAAACAAGAAGGTAAGTCTATAAAGGAAATTCGCCATTACATTGATGAAAAGTACAAAGAAGGTTACGCAAAACCAACTAAAACTCCAATGCCTTTATAATAAACAAACCTCACTTTTCCGAAAACGAAGGCTTTACAATCCTCCCACGGTGGAGGATTTTTTGTTTTCTTAAGGCATATTTTATAAGTTTGGCAGATATAAAAGTAAAGACAACTTAGTACAAGGGGGATGATGGATGAACTCACTTTGGCTTTTAGGGTTTTCTGCTTCTGCTATTGGAATGTTATCTGGCGGAGTGATTGCTTGGTTGTTTAAAGGCTGGCAAAAAGGAACGCCAACCATTTTTTCAGTATGTAGTGGTATGATATTTGGACTGGTCACGATGGAAATTTTGCCTGAAAGCATAGAAATTGGAGGTTGGTTTATTGCTATTGTCGGATTGATTTTTGGTTATTTTATTTATAAGCATCTAGAAAAGGTTTCCCATCATGTGATCATTATTACCAATGACGCTAAAAAAGACTTATTTGTACATTCTGGTCTATTTTTAACATTCAGTATTGCCCTACACAATTTTCCAACAGGCATCGCACTTGGAGCCAATACTCACGATTCATTGACTAAACCAATGATGACTGCGATTATGCTTCACAATATTCCAGAAGGTATTGCTGTTTTTACTCCCTTGCTGATGGCTGGGTTTGGAATTCTCAGCATCATACTTGGGGCAACCATAGCCTCCGCCCCCATAGGAGTTGGAGCATTCATCGGAAGCAATTACGGAATGGGGGTTCCTTGGTTAGTAGCAATGATTATCGCATTGGCGATGGGGGTAATGCTTTCCGTGACGGGAAAAGAAATTTTTGGAACAGCTTTACGCGCATCTACCAAAATATACTGTGTTATCATGGCTATAATCGGTTTTATATTGGTTTCATTTTACTTGTTTTTTCTGTAAAAAACTTGAGGATAACGTCATACGGGAACTTGAAGAAGAATTTACAAAAGATGTGCTGATATTCGAAAGGACAGCTCACTGCTGTCCTTTTTATACCCTTAAATCGCCATGTTGCAAGTCCGATTTTTCCACCTGAACGGTTGTCATCATCCTCCTTCCATTCATTATGAGCTAAATAACCCATTTTCATGAAAAAACATTTCCTAAACTTGACAAAAAAATGAATATAAAATATGATACATACATATGAACATATGCTCATATATAATAAATAAAGTGAGGGGAATCATCATGAAGATGGAAGACCATTCTTTCTTAAAATCTGAAACCATTGAAAATGTATCGCGAATATTTAAGGTATTAGCCGATCCAACACGAATCAAAATTCTTTATTTGTTATCGCAAGAAGAGTGCAATGTCAATCACATTGCAGAAGTGTTGGAAATGTCTCAATCAGCCGTTTCCCATCAACTTAGTATGTTACGAAATCTGAGACTGGTTAAGTATCGCCGTGAAGGAAAAACACTGTTTTACTCCTGCGATGACGAACATGTTATTTCATTATTAAAACAAGCCATTGACCATTCTGAACATCATTAAGGAGGTATTTTATCATGCATCATCATCACCACCATCATTCTCACGACCACCATGGTCATCACCATCACCACGGACATCACCATGATCACAGTAGAGAAGGAAATAAAAAAGGGCTTACAATTGCCCTTCTCATTACCGCTGGAATTATGTTGTTAGAGTTTTTCGGAGGTTTAATCACAAACAGCCTAGCCCTTCTTTCTGACTCTGGTCATATGCTTAGTGATGCTAGTTCACTTGTTCTTAGCTTAGTGGCAATTTGGTTTGCCACCAAACCAGCTTCCCCCAATAAAACGTATGGCTTTTATCGTTTTGAAATCTTAGCCGCTTTGTTTAATGGAGTTACCTTGTTTGTTATCGCTGGATTTATTATTTGGGAAGCAATTGAACGTTTTTACAATCCTCCAACCGTGGCTAGCGGCTCTATGATGCTGATTGCGTCCATTGGACTTTTTGCCAATCTTTTAAGTGCCTGGGCGTTAATGAAAAAAGGGGATGTAAAAAATAATGTCAATCTGCGTAGTGCCTATCTTCATGTGATCGGTGACGCTTTGGGTTCCGTAGGTGCTATCATCGCTGGGCTTGTCATGTGGCTCTTTAGTTGGTATGTCGCTGACCCCATTATTTCCATTTTGGTTGCCTTATTAATCTTGAAAGGCGCTTGGGGAGTGATTAAACATACGGTTCACATTTTGATGGAAGGAACGCCAATTACCATTGACCAAAATGAAGTGAAAAAAGCCTTAGAAAGTATTGAAGGAGTGATTAACGTTCACGACCTTCATATTTGGACAATTACTTCAGGGTTAGACTCATTAAGTTGCCATATTTTGATTGAAGATCATCAAGACAGCCAAAAGGTTTTACAAGAAGCGATCCATTTTATTGAGGACCACTTTAAAATTCAGCATGCAACCATTCAAATTGAAACCTCTCAAATCCATCACGGGGAAATGAAAGTTTAATCCTTTTCAGAAGAGAGGTGATAAAATGCAACACATCGTTGATGTTCTGGTTATCGGTGCTAGTCAGGCAGGACTAGCGATGGGATATTATCTGAAACAAAATAATATATTGTTTGCCATTGTTGGCAAGGAAAATCGAATCGGAGATGTTTGGAGAAACCGATATGATTCCTTAGTTCTTTTTACTCCTCGCTGGTTCAGTTCTTTGCCAGGAATGGCTTTAAAGGGTGACCCGAACGGATATCCAACCAAGGATGAAATTGCCGATTATTTAGAGGATTATGCTCAAAAATTTGAATTACCTATTCATCTGAACACAGAAGTCATTTCCCTTCAAAAAGAAGATGAGATTTTTAAAGTTACAACCAATAATGGTAATTATGTGGCAGAGAAAGTGGTTGTAGCAACGGGTCCTTTCCAAAAGCCATACATTCCACCATTTGCAGAAAGCTTATCCGATAAAGTGTATCAAGTGCATACATCCCGTTATTTGAATCCATCTCAATTACAAGAAGGCTCTGTTTTGGTAGTCGGTGCGGGAAATTCAGGGGCACAAATTGCTGTTGAATTGTCCGAAGACAGAGAAGTTTATTTATCTGTAGGTCATAAAATGAAGTTCTTTCCACTTGAAATAATGGGTAAAAGTATTTTCTGGTGGTTTAAAAAATTAGGTTTATTAAATGTCCATATCAACAGCTCGTTAGGTCAGTTTATCAGTAAGCAAAGTGACCCTATTTTCGGTAAAGAACTGAAACATTTAATACAAGAAGGCAAAATTAAAATTAAACCCAGAACAGAAAGTATTTTAGGAGATGTTATTTCTTTTGCAGATAACAGTCAAATTCAAGTTCAAAATGTCATTTGGGCAACTGGATTTTATTCTGATTACAGTTGGATTCAAATTCCGAATGTTTTAGACCATAGAGGAAAGCCCATTCACCAAAGAGGGGTAACTTCTGTGAAAGGATTGTACTTCTTGGGATTGCCGTGGCAGTATCGAAGGGGATCTGCTCTTATTGGAGGAGTGGGTGCCGATGCAGAGTATTTGATAAATGATATTTTAAACCATTGAAGGTGCTTGCAATGTTGTGGTTAGAACTTTTTATAGCCCTTCTAAGCTTAGCGTAAGTGGGAGAGTATTCATTCAAACATAAGCTTCAAATATCATTAAATGGTTTGAACAAGGTCAGTACCTTGTTCAATATTTTAGCGATCTTAAACTAACAAACGATAAAAGTTTCCATTGACTAAAAAAGTTTCTGATGTACAATTTATTTAGGCAACATTTTCTTTGCTCTTACATATATCTAATTCTAAGTTGTAGGAGCAAATTTTTTTACCCCAAAAGTTTCCTTAATGCAAAATATTTAGCGAAAACCAATCATGAGGTGATCATCATGAGTGAAAATATAAAAAAACTGCCGTTAGTCGTTGAGGAAGGTTGGAGAAAGAAACGGACACAACCAACATTGCCCGAAGTATATAGAAGTTTGCGTATACCAAAAACGGGTTCTTGGATGAAAAAGTTTCTTGCGTTTGCTGGACCAGGATACTTAGTTGCCGTGGGGTATATGGACCCGGGAAACTGGGCGACTGATATCGCAGGAGGTTCCCAGTTCGGATACACGTTGCTTTCCGTTATTTTGCTTTCCAATTTAATGGCAATATTGCTTCAAGCATTGGCTGGCAAGTTGGGAATTGTAACGGGAAGGGATTTAGCCAAGCTTGTCGCGACCATTACAGCAAGCCTGTAGCAATGATCTTATGGGTTTTATGCGAGTTGGCAATCGCAGCTTGTGATCTAGCCGAAGTGATCGGTTCGGCAATCGCTTTGAAATTGTTGTTTGGCATTCCGTTAATATATGGAGTGATTATTACAGCTCTGGATGTACTGGTCGTATTGCTATTACAGAATAAAGGGTTTCGTTATATTGAAACGTTGGTAATTGTTTTAATTCTAACCATTGGTGCTTGCTTTGTGACTGAAATCTTTCTTTCTAAGCCAGATGTAGGTGGCATATTGAAGGGATTTGTTCCAAGCCCAGAGATTATTAACAATCCATCCATGCTCTATATTGCAATCGGTATTTTAGGTGCAACCGTAATGCCTCATAATCTTTATCTGCATTCTTCCATTGTGCAGACACGTCAATACGAACAAACCAGCTCGGGTAAACGACAAGCGATCAAATATGCCACTTGGGATTCAACCATTGCACTCTTTTTCGCTTTATTTATTAATGCATCTATCCTTATTGTTTCTGCTGCTACATTCCATAAAGCAGGAATGAAAGATGTTGCGGAGATTGAAGATGCTTATCACTTGCTTGCTCCACTGCTTGGAACAACACTTGGAAGTATTTTATTTGGAGTTGCTTTGTTGGCTTCTGGTCAAAACTCCACATTAACAGGAACCTTAGCTGGTCAAATTGTGATGGAAGGTTTTCTAAACATTCGCCTTCCTGCTTGGTTAAGAAGGCTGATCACTCGATTGATTGCCATTGTCCCAGCCGTTGTTGTAACTGCTCTTTATGGCGAAAGCGGAACGGCTCAATTACTTATTTTGAGCCAAGTTATTCTTTCTTTACAGCTCTCTTTCGCGGTAGTGCCTCTCGTTCAATTCACTAGCGATAAAAAGAAAATGGGCGAGTTCGCAAATCCATTATGGTTGAAAGTTCTTGCTTGGATGGTAGCGATGGTGATTATCAGCTTAAACGCATATTTATTGTTCCAAACATTCTTTGGTTAAGAAATAGTAAACCTCATTATCTTTTTGCGGATAATGAGGTTTATTGTTTTTAGCTAATAGAATTTTTTGATGTAGCTAATTAAATGAAATGCCTGGTAAATATTAGGTTGATTTTTTACATCCAATTCTTTTTTGTTTTTCATTCAAATAAATGTTTGAATAATAAAAGAAATGAGGTATAATATATTCAAACGGAAATTTGAATATGAAAGGGGGATAATGAATGAGTAAGAAAGATACATGTGAAATTTATTGTTATGACGAAGAAAAAGTCAATCGAATACAAGGGGAATTGCAAAAAGAAGATATATCCAGTGTTGTCCTGTTGTTTAAAGCACTGGCAGATGAAAATAGGGCAAAAATTGCCTATTCACTTTGCCAAGATGAAGAGTTATGTGTATGTGATATTGCCAATATCATTGGGGCTTCTGTTGCAACCACTTCCCATCATTTACGGACTCTTTATAAACAAGGGATTGTAAAGTATCGAAAAGAAGGAAAGCTAGCATTTTATTCGCTGGATGATGACCATATTAAGCAGTTAATCATGATTGCGTTAGCACATGATAAAGAGGTGAAAGTCCGTGTCTGAACAACAAGCAAAATTATCTAAATCAGAAGCGAAAACCTACCGTGTTCAAGGATTTACTTGTGCAAACTGTGCGGCAAAGTTTGAAAATAATGTAAAATCATTGCCAGGTGTTCAAGATGCTAAAGTAAACTTTGGAGCATCTAAAATTACCGTTTGGGGTACAACAACCATCGAAGAATTAGAAAAAGCAGGAGCTTTTGAAAACTTAAAGGTTCGGGAAGATAAAGAAAAAGCAGTCAAGCGTGAACCTTTTTGGAAGCAAAAAGAGAACATTAAAGTGTATATTTCCGCCGTTTTGCTTGTGATCAGTTGGTTTTTAGGGAAGCAATACGGAGAAGAGCATATCTTTGCGACAATTGGATATGCTGCAGCAATTTTAATCGGTGGATATTCGTTATTTATAAAAGGTTTCAAAAACCTAGTTCGATTGAATTTTGATATGAATACGCTGATGACAGTGGCGATTTTAGGAGCTGCAGCGATTGGTGAATGGGGAGAAGGTGCAACGGTTGTTATTCTATTCGCCATTAGCGAAGCCTTAGAGCGTTATTCCATGGATAAAGCTCGTCAATCCATTGAATCGTTGATGGATATTGCTCCAAAAGAAGCATTAATTCGTCGCGGAAATGAAGAAATGATGGTCCCTGTTGACGATATTCAAGTCGGAGATATTATGATCGTAAAGCCTGGTCAGAAATTAGCGATGGATGGAATCGTCATCAAGGGTACATCTACGCTAAATCAGGCTGCCATTACGGGAGAAAGTGTTCCAGTAACCAAAACAGTCGGTGATGAAGTCTTTGCAGGAACATTGAATGAAGAAGGGTTATTGGAAGTAAAAGTGACAAAACGAGTGGAAGATACAACTCTTTCGAAAATCATCCATTTAGTGGAAGAAGCTCAAGCAGAACGAGCACCTTCTCAAGCGTTTGTAGATCGTTTTGCCAAATACTATACACCAGCCATTATCATTTTTGCTCTTTTACTAGCCGTTATTCCTCCATTATTTATGGGTGCTGATTGGAGCGAATGGATTTATCGAGGTCTAGCTGTATTAGTGGTTGGTTGTCCGTGTGCGTTGGTTATTTCCACGCCTGTTTCGATTGTAACTGCCATTGGAAATGCAGCGAAAAACGGTGTGTTAATTAAAGGTGGTATTTATTTAGAGGAAGCAGGAAACTTAAAAGTGATTGCTTTTGATAAAACAGGAACATTAACAAAAGGTATTCCTTCCGTCACCGATGTAGTCACTTATAATGGCAATGAAAATGAACTAATGACCATTACAGCAGCCATTGAAAAAGGCTCACAACATCCACTTGCTTCCGCCATTATAAGAAAAGCAGAAGAAGATGGATTGAATTTTAATGATGTATCGGTTGAAGAATTCCAATCCATTACAGGTAAAGGGGTCAAAGCCAAAGTAAATAACGCAATGTATTATGTCGGAAGTCCAGGTCTTTTTGAAGAACTTCTTCCAAATGGCATCCAATCAGAAATAAAAGAACAAATTACAACCCTTCAAATACAAGGGAAAACGGTCATGGCATTAGGAACGGAAAAAGAAATTCTGGCGTTAATTGCCGTGGCAGACGAAATAAGAGAATCATCCAAAGAGGTTATTCGAAAACTTCATCAAGTCGGTATTGAAAAAACGGTGATGCTGACGGGAGATAACCAAAGAACAGCCGAAGCCATCGGAAAACAAGTCGGTGTTTCCGATATTAAAGCCGATTTACTTCCAGAAGATAAACTGAATTTCATCAAAGAGCTTCGCGACAAGTATCGAAGTGTTGCGATGGTTGGAGATGGTGTGAACGATGCACCAGCTCTTGCAGCTTCAACCGTTGGTGTGGCAATGGGTGGTGCTGGAACCGATACAGCCCTTGAAACAGCCGATATTGCTTTAATGTCTGATGATTTAAGTAAATTGCCATATACGATTAAATTGAGCCGCAAGGCTTTAGCAATTATTAAGCAAAACATTACCTTCTCTTTGGGCATTAAGGTGCTGGCGTTATTGTTAATTGTACCTGGTTGGTTAACGTTATGGTTAGCGATATTTGCGGATATGGGAGCAACATTAATCGTAACATTAAACAGCATGCGATTGCTAAATGTGAAAGAATAATGCAATAGTTGAAGAAGACACACAAAAAGACCGAATTTATTTCGGTCTTTTTGTGTGGTTTAAAAATCAACATTGAAATTTAACAAAGCCCTGATTAAAAACAGTCAAAACTAACAAAACAAATGACCTAAATTTTAGAGATCTTAATTAATTAAATGGGATTTTAATAAAAATGCTTGGCGCTTAAAGCCAAGCATTTCTTATTTTCCTAAAATTACTTAGGTAATGTCATAGGTATAACATTACCAACATATTTTTATTTTAAATAATTTTGAGCGGGGGAGAT
>NZ_BCQG01000083.1 GCF_001544315.1 Geobacillus jurassicus NBRC 107829 | reverse complement strand
TAAAAAGCTGTATTCGGGATTGTCACCTGCTTTGTTCTACTGGAGTGTGAAAGGAATCAAAAACAAATTTTTACGTATGGATACTACGCTACCGACAGTTTATTGGAAGTGTCGATATAAGAACTGTGAGCTGCTTTGTATGGAAACAGATCAATGTAATGCACAATCTTTTCTATAGTTTCTTCAGTACATATGGCTAGTATCTAAATAAACATGTTGTTATGGTCTTGGATAACACAAGAATTCATCATGCCAAAGTCCTTCAGCTATTTTTCGTGAGCACGAACTTGTATTTTTGTATCCGTATTCACCGAATTTAAACGTGGTCGAACGATTTGTAGGTCATTTAAAGATATTTTGATTGCCAATTGGTTCCATCCCACTCGAAAGGAGATGCGAGAATTGATTGTTTTGTTCTTGGAACACCTCGCTAAATTTTCAGAAAAATCACTCCAATGAATTGGACAGATACATATGTTGAAAAATTAATCTGAAGCCATATAGAATGTGTTCATGAAATTATACTAAAATATGAAGATGGAGGAGAAAACATTGGTTACAACAACTTTTGAAAAGGTGTCAAATATTATCCCACATGGAGGAGTATTAATTAATCGTGAAGTAAAAGGCAAAGAACGGGAAGAACTTCTAGCAAAAACAGAAAAAATGCCATCTCTCACCATTTCTGCATGGAGCATTTCCGACCTCGAACTAATCGGCATCGGCGGTTTCAGCCCGCTCACTGGATTCATGGGCCAAGAAGACTATCTTCGCGTTGTCAACGAAATGCGTCTTGCGAATGGGTTAGTTTGGAGTATCCCTATTACATTACCGGTGAGCAAAGAGGAAGCGGATCGATTCGAAATTGGGGAAGAAATCGCGCTTAAAGGTGAAGATGGCGTTATTTACGGAACGCTGAAGTTAGAAGAAAAGTACACATACGATAAAGAGCTTGAGGCAAAAATGGTATACGGTACAACGGATGAAGCGCATCCTGGCGTCAAGAAAGTATATGAAAAAGGAGAAGTGTATTTAGCGGGTCCAATCACTTTATTAAACCGTCCGAATCATGCACCATTTGAAGAGTTTTATAAAGATCCTAGTGAAACTCGTGCGATGTTTGCGGAACTTGGCTGGAAGACGGTTGTCGGCTTCCAGACACGCAATCCGGTTCATCGGGCGCATGAATATATTCAAAAATGTGCGTTAGAAATTGTTGATGGTTTGTTGTTGAATCCGCTCGTAGGGGAAACAAAATCGGATGATATTCCAGCGCACATTCGTATGGAAAGCTATCAGGTGCTAATTGACAATTATTATCCGAAAGATCGTGTGCGCTTGGTGATTTATCCTGCTGCGATGCGTTATGCTGGTCCGCGTGAAGCGATTTTACATGCGTTGGTACGTAAAAACTATGGCTGCACGCACTTTATTGTTGGTCGTGATCATGCGGGAGTAGGAAATTATTATGGAACGTATGATGCGCAAAAAATCTTTGACAACTTTACGAAAGAAGAGATAGGCATCGAAATTCTTAAGTTTGAACATAGCTTCTATTGCACAAAATGCGGCAATATGGGAACAACGAAAACATGCCCGCATGATAAAAAATATCATGTACATTTAAGCGGCACGAAGGTGCGTGAAATGTTGCGCAACGGCATTAAGCCGCCAGCGGAGTTCTCTCGTCCTGAAGTAGCGGAAGTGTTGATTCGGGGAATGAGAGAAACTAATTAAAGGAACGGATATATATGACATTTAAAATCGGTTTTGTCTTATTGATGATTGCTTTAATGATGGGCGGGCTTATTTTTGAGATTGCCCGTCCGGATATAATTGTATTTGCGGTGTTAACTGTTTTTTTGCTTACTGGTATTATAACTGAGGAAGAAGCTTTAGAAGGTTTTGCAAATGAGGGAACGTTAACGGTTGCTTTGTTATTTATTGTTGCCGGGGCGGTTCAGAAAAGCGGCATCATTGAGGGTTCTTTAATTAAACGAATAAAAAAGGAAAAAACAGTCGCTGGAACGATGGCAAAAATATTTCTGCCCGTATCGGGTTTTTCTGCTTTTTTGAATAATACACCAATTGTGGCGGCTTTAACGCCGGTTCTAAGAAAATGGTGCGAAGAAAATAATATACCGCCTTCCAAATTTTTAATCCCTCTATCCTATATGACTGTTTTAGGTGGCACGATTACTTTAATGGGTACATCTACGAATCTGGTTGTACAAGGCTTAATGTTGAAGCAGGGCATGAAGGGATTTTCTTTATTTGAATTGGGGATTGTCGGCGTGCCGATTACGATTGCTGGATTCATTTATCTGGCCACAATCGGTTATCGCTTGCTGCCGAACAACAAAAGCATAAAGGAAACGGTTCAAGAACGTTCTCGCGAGTATTTGGCAGAAATGGTGGTTGGTTCAGATTTTCCATATCTGAATCAAACCGTTCAGGATGCCGGCTTGCGTCAATTAAAAGGGCTATATCTAATCGAAATTATCCGGGGAAATGAAAAGATTTCTCCTGTAAAAGCAACGACGAAGATTCAAGAGGGGGATCGATTAATTTTTACTGGTGTAGTTTCTACGATTGCCGAGCTTCAGCGAATTAAAGGGCTTACATTAGAGACAGGTACAGATCTTAGCTTGGATGCTTTAAAAAATGGAAATACACAGTTGGTCGAAGCGGTTGTGTCTCATCACTCCTCGCTTTTGGATAAGACGATAAAGCAAGCGCAGTTTAGAAGCAAATATGATGCGGCGGTGATTGCCGTCCATCGCAACCAGGAAAGAATTCAAAGCAAAATTGGAGATATTGTGTTAAAACCTGGCGATACATTGCTTCTTTTATGCGGATCGGATTTTATGAATAAATTTAAACAATCGAATGATTTTTACGTAGTCACGCCACTTGATACACCAGCCGCATTGCAAGAAGACGAGAAAAAAGGCTGGATTGCCATTGGTATTCTTCTTGCGATGATTTTGTTGGTTGCGTTTGGCGTTCTATCGATGTTTGCAGCCATGAGCCTAGCGGTTGTCCTATTATTACTGATGAAAGTGATGACCCCAGCAGACGCGAAACAATCGATACAGTTTGATGTACTTTTGCTTATTGCCAGCTCTTTTGGAATCGGGACAGCGATATTAAAAACAGGTGCAGCTGAATGGATTGCAGACGGATTGCTTCAAATCGCCCAGCCTTTGGGAGTTATTGCTGTGTTGTTTTTTGTTTATCTGCTAACCAATATGTTTACGGAATTGCTTTCTAATAGCGCCGCAGCGGTTTTGATGTTTCCAATTGCTATGGAAATTGCCGAAAAAATGAGTATCAATCCAACGGGGCTTGCCGTGTTGATTGCAATCGCGGCATCAGCGGCCTTTATAACGCCTATCGGTTATCAAACACATTTAATTGTATACGGTCCTGGCGGCTATCGATTTATGGACTATGTGAAAGTGGGAACGCCTCTCAATATCATTGTGATGATCATAACGGTATGGATTGTTTATTTCGTATGGATTTCATAAAAAAGGAGTTTAAGAGCAATGAAAGCAACAAATATTGTATGGCATCCTTCAAAAGTCACGAAAGAGGACAGGCAAAAATTAAACGGACATAAAAGTGTGGTATTATGGTTTACTGGTCTTTCTGGTGCCGGTAAATCCACGTTATCGGTGGAGGTAGAAAAGGAGCTTCACCAAAGAGGCATTCGCACGTATATTCTTGATGGAGATAATATTCGCCATGGTTTAAATAAAGATCTTGGTTTTAGCGCAGAAGACCGAAAAGAAAATATTCGCCGTATCGGAGAAGTGGCAAAATTAATGGTTGATGCCGGTATAGTGACATTAACCGCTTTTATTTCCCCGTACCGCGAAGACCGTGAAATGGTTCGCCAGCTTCTTGGAGAAAAAGAGTTTATTGAAATCTATGTGAAATGTAGTTTAGAAGAGTGTGAAAGGCGCGATCCAAAGGGCTTGTACAAGAAAGCGAGAGCTGGAGAAATTAAGGGGTTTACAGGCATTGATGATCCTTATGAAGAACCGGAAAATCCAGAGTTGGTAGTTGAAACAGATAAACAAACATTAGAAGAGTCTGTGAAACAAGTCATCACTTATCTAGAGGAAAATGGATATTTAAAGTGATATTAGATGGAGGTCACTTACTAATATGTGAGTGACCTTTAAATTTTAGAGAAAGAGGTCTTATAAATGATGAACAGTATTCGATTGGTCGATTTGTTAAAAATTTCATTAGATGCTGGTAAGGAAATATTGCAAGTATATGAAAATGATTTTAATGTAGAAAGTAAAGAAGACGACTCTCCGCTTACATTAGCGGATAAAAAATCGCATGAAACGATTGTTAAGGGATTAAGTTCCTTATATCCAAACATCCCGGTATTAAGTGAAGAAGGAAAGTCTATTCCATACGAAACCCGTAAAGAATGGAACTATTTCTGGCTTGTTGACCCTTTAGATGGAACGAAGGAATTCATTAAGAAAAACGGGGAATTTACGGTTAATATCGCATTAATCGAAGCTGGAAAGCCAGTTGTTGGGGTCATTTATGCACCTGTGCTGGATACGGCATATTTTGCGAAAAAAAGCGTCGGTTCTTTTAAACTCGCAAACGCGAGTACAGTAGAAATACAAGACGATGTCGAGTTGGTGAATGCTTCAGTAAGACTTCCGCTTGAAACAAAGAAAGAAAAAATATCTGTCGTAGCAAGTCGCTCACATTTATCGCCAGAAACAGAGGAATACATCCATCAAATTAAAGAGAAATATGGAGAAGTGGATATTACTTCAGCAGGCAGCTCGTTAAAGTTCTGTTTGGTCGCAGAAGGAAAAGCGGATGTATATCCGCGGTTTGCCCCGACAATGGAGTGGGATACGGCAGCGGGGCAGGCGATTGTGGAACAGGCTGGTGGATTAGTTTTTAATACGAAAACAAGTGAAGATTTAACGTATAATAAAGAGAACTTATTAAATCCTTGGTTTATCGTGAGAGATACTGAATTTAATATTTAATGTTTTTTCAATGGGAAGGGAAATGAACTCATATGCAATTAGTATTGTTATCCGGCGGTTCCGGCAAACGCCTTTGGCCTTTATCTAACGATGCGCGTTCTAAGCAATTTTTAAAAGTGTTAGAAAATCAAAACGGCGAGCTGCAGTCAATGGTTCAACGCGTATGGGAACAGTTAGGAAATGTTGGCCTAGCTGATTCCGCTGTGATTGCGACAAGCAAATCCCAAGTCGATATGATTCAAAGCCAATTAGGTCAAGAGGTACCGATGATCATTGAACCGATGCGGCGCGATACGTTTCCAGCGATTGCTTTAGCGTCGGTTTATTTGTATAGTATCGAGGAAATGAGTTTGGATGAAGTTGTTGCGGTGTTGCCTGTCGATCCTTATGTGGAGGATCGCTTTTTTCATCGAGTCAAAGATTTAGAAGAAACCGTACTCGCAAGTGGTGCTGATTTGGCGTTAATCGGTGTGGAGCCAACGTATCCATCTGCGAAGTACGGTTATATTGTTCCTGCTACTAAATCTAGTGACAGCGTTTATTTAAGAGTAAGCCATTTTACAGAGAAGCCAACCGAAGAAAAAGCAGCGGAGTTAATTAAACAAGGCGCACTTTGGAATTGCGGTGTGTTTGCATTTAAACTTGACTATATTATTTCATTGCTGCAAGAAAAGGGATTTCCGACTCAATATGATGAGCTATTAAAGCAGTATGATAAGTTGCCGAAAATTAGCTTTGACTATGAGGTCGTAGAAAAGACGGAAAATATTGTTGTGTTGCCTTATGATGGTTATTGGAAAGACCTTGGTACATGGAATACATTAACAGAAGAAATGGCAACAAACCAAATCGGCAAGGGTGTTATTAGTGCTGATTGTGAGAATACCCACCTTATTAACGAACTTGATATTCCTGTGACAGTATTGGGAGTATCTAATGCGGTTGTTGCAGTAAGTCCAGATGGGATTTTAGTCGCTGACAAAGCGAAAAGCCCAAAAATTAAAGAGTTAGTGAACGATTTTGATCAGCGTCCAATGTACGAAGAACGCCGCTGGGGTTGGTATCGGGTATTAGATTATACAAGGTTTGAAGATGGACGAGAAGTATTAACAAAACGAATCGGCGTTACCGCAGGGAAGAATTTAAGCTATCAAATGCATCATCATCGCAGCGAAGTGTGGACGATTATTAAGGGAGAAGGTGAATTTGCCTTTAACGGTGAAATTCGCCACGTAAGACCTGGGGATGTACTTGAAATTCCTGTCGGTGCAAAACATGGAATTAAAGCGATTACGGATTTAGAATTTATCGAAGTGCAAACAGGCACGCAATTAATTGAAGAAGATATCGTTCGCATTTATATGACGTGGGAAGAAGTAGAGGCAAATTGCTTCTCTGCGAGTAAATAATGGTTTGGCTGCTTGGAGGATGTGTTTCTTCTAGCAGCGTCTTTTTTTCTATGAAAATGCGCGCTTGGAGCGGCCATTTTCATGTCGGGTGGAGAGCAAGCAAAGCGCGCTCATGGAGCTTTTTTATACTGTTTGCAACTTTTCAAAAAAATGCGTTTAATTATGGGAAAAAATTTGAAAAGATTGAAATTCGAAGGATTGGGTATCATTAATGGGGGAGCATATTTCTAAGCGAATTCAACTTTGTCAACTAAATCTGTAAGTCTATAAAAAAATTAGGAACTATGGTACCACAGTGCCTGTCTCTTGAGCTTTGTCGAAGATTAGATCGAATAATCCAAAATTAACGATAAAATGGCGAAAAAGGTGGAGGAATTGGACAACGGATAATACCCACGCCTCTGAAGCTAGAACAGAGGGATGTTTTGCACTGTCGGTGAGCAGCAGGAAAGGAGTTGCATCAGATATGGAAAGCAACGCAGGAAAATTGCAAGACTATTTACATTCTCTCTTAAATGAGTTAGGGGCGCCGATCAACTGGACGCAGGAAGATGCACATCAATTTTACGTGAGGTTTTGTGATCCGCAGCTTCTTGGCAGTCGTTTAATTTTAGAAGTAAGGTATGTGAAGGAGCTGCAGAATGACAACGTGTTATTAATAGCAGAAGTGCTGAATCCTGATACGTTTACGCCGTTTGTTCTTCCTTTTAATGGAGATAAATGGACGGTAGCCTTGACCGTTCCAAATAATGGAGCCAAGTATAAGAAAGGGGATATCTTAACTGCTGTTGCCGAAGAACTAAAATTCAATAACTGTAGATGAGCATTTTTTATTGCAATAATTTCCATATATAAAGGGACAAACAGGGTACCCCTTAGGCGACATGGAGCTGTTTTTTGATCACATCAATGGGAATCTCTTGCTTCGCCGCGTTGTAAATGTACTCTACCACGCTGTGTCCTTTCCGCGATCGAAGAAGCTCCAGTCCGGCGGAGAGGTCTTGTTGGGATTCCGCTATGCTGTACACGCAAGCCAACAACACGGTGATCCAATACCGTTTGACCGCCCGAACACGGCGAACGCGATACCCATCGAGCTTCAGCTGGTCTTTCGCCTGCCGGAAAAAGCACTCGATCGCCCAACGTTGGGCATAGCAACGCAAGATGTCTTCGTCGTCGAGCTCCCGATCGGTGCTCAAGACGCAATGGAGATGTTCCGGCGTCATCGGCTGATCCGCCTTCCAAGTCAGCAGCACCACCGCATCATCGAGATCGTTCAGCGCGCCTTCGCAGCGATAGACACGGTAACGCTCTTCTCCCACCGTGACGAGGTGGGTATCACTCGGTTCGATGTATTCGGCAAACTTCTTCGCTTGGACGGCGATGCCTTTTGGGTAGAGAATTCGGTTGGTCTTGAGCATCGCGATGACATGGAATCCCTTTTTCAGGCAGGCTTCGATGAGCTCCTTGGACGGATGCCGCGAATCCATGAGCACATACACCGGCTGATCCGGTTTCACCTTGAGCGAGGAAAGCATCTCGATCGCTAGGTCGATTTTGCTGGTTCCCGCCGCCTTCTCATAAAGGCGGAACGCGAATGGGAACGCCTGGGTCATGGTGTGCACCATCAGCCAAACAAGAGAATGTCCCCAAATTGATTTTTTCTCTGTGTGAGAATAATGCCAATCACACCCTTGAATGGCGTGCACAGCCCGTGACGAAGGCTTCGTTTTTTGGCAAATCGCATCATCGATCGAAACAAAAAGGGGTTGATTCTCCCGCTTGGCGATTCGTTCGATGCGATGAAGGATCCATTGCTGGAGTTTGCGAAGCAGCGTCTCTTCATCCCAAGGGCTTTTCGTGAAAAAATGGCTGAGCGTCGTTCGATGGTTGGGATGAAAGCTCCAATGATGGAGATCGGTCAGCGTTCCTGAAAATCCTTTGGTCGTCAAGGCATCGACGATATGAACGAGATGCTTCAAGACCGGTTTCGAGAAGTAAAGTGCTAATCCCAATGTTATGAAAAACTTGTGGATTCCTTGATGATGTGCTCATTGATTCATGAGACATGAACCTCCTTGTGTGAATGGGTTTTGAGCCCATCTATTTTACCCAAGGAGTCGGGTTCATGTCTCCTTTTTTGTTTGGTTGTAAATTTATGTCAGTGAATTTGCTCGTCTACAGATCGTAATAAAAATCATTTATTCCTGTTGAGAAATTGGAAGAAAATCTTGCAACAAATTCCGAATGTGCATTGTTTGATTGTAGGCAAAGGAGAGAACGAGGAAGAGCTGAAACAGTATGTGGAACAACATGAGTTAAAGCATATTCATTTTTTAGGATTTCGTTGTGATATTCCGCTGATTTTGTCGGATTCCGATATCGTGACGTTGTTATCGTTTCGGGAAGGATTGCCGCGATGTGTGATGGAGGCCATGGCTTCCAAAAAGCCTTTAGTTGTGACGAATATCAGAGGTTCAAGGGATTTGGTTCAGCATGGGATCAATGGATTTGTCGTCGATTTAGAGGATGATCAAGCTTTAATCGAGTCATTCATCAAGCTAATCCGTGATCCAAAACTTCGGGAAGACATGGGCCGGGCTTCGTTTGAACGCATTCAACCTTATCGTTTAGAAAATGTCCTCGCGGAAATGGAGGACGTGTATTCGCGATATGTGAAGGCGTTGGAGAAGGTGCTTGAGACAACTGGAGTTGAGGCGTATAATCTCGGTACAGGGCGAGGGTATAGTGTCCTTGAGGTTGTGGCGGCGTTTGAACGAGTGACAGGGGTGAAGATTCCGTATACGGTCGTTGACCGCCGCCTAGGGGACGTGGCGGTTTGCTACGCCGATCCGACGAAGGCGAAGAAGGAGCTCGGTTGGGTCGCGGCAAGGGGGATTGAGGACATGTGCCGTGATGCCTGGCGGTGGCAGTCGCAAAATCCGAATGGGTATGAGCGTGTTGTTCAACCAAACCGTTAGATTACGGCAGTACCGGGAGGATGGTTTATTTTAAAACGGAGTTTTGACTTCATTGTTTCACTCATCGCGATTATCGTTTTGTCGCCTATTATGTGTTTTTTGCAAGCAAAAAATGCAGAGAAGTGCAAGAAAAAATACATAGGCTTGCCAGCTCAAGACTTAAGGTTCCAGACCGGGGGAAGAGGACGGCTGGATCGCGGAGAGAGCGTTCCGCAGTCGATAGCTCTCTCCCGTAAAGGCCAGGATGTGGGCATGGTGAACCAAGCGATCCACCAGCGCAGCTGTCAAGCGGTTGTCCCCAAACACCCGATTCCACTGTCCAAATTCCAGATTCGACGTCACGATGACGCTTTTTCGCTCATAACAGTCGGCGATAATATGAAACAACAGCTCCGATCCTTGCTTTTGA
>NZ_BCQG01000082.1 GCF_001544315.1 Geobacillus jurassicus NBRC 107829 | reverse complement strand
CGCTAAAGATTTGTTGCTTGACAGTTTGCCGGTTATCACCTATTGTGAATCGTGCTTATTTGTTTCTTTGGATCCAATCCAAACGAAAAAATGTTCAGTGTGTGGTGGTGAGTTGAAAAACAGTCCGTTGTTGCGACCAACGGGGTTTTCGCCTGAGAAAGGGATGGAGGTGAAGGAAGGAGATAGGGAGCAGGAATTCACCTATGCAGTTCCTCCTCAGTTACCTATTCCTGTGTCTGGCGAAAAACTAAGTTTGAAGGCTTATTCAGGTTCAGAGCGGCTTCAATATGCTAATGAGATGAACAAACAGCTTATCGTCATGAATAAAGGGACGGATCGACAGGAAGGATTCGAAATCTGCACGGATTGTGGGGCTATTTGGCCAGCAGGGGAGAGTGAACATAAATTGGCCCATGATGTACCTTACAGGTTGAAAACACATCTTGGTCAAAGGGATAGCCGCTGTAGAGGAAGTATTATGAAAGTGTTTCTTGGGAATATATTTAACTCTGATTTATTACTATTGCGGATGAGTTTTGATGAAAAAGTCGATTTTCACCCGAATCATCAATGGGTTCATGACGGTTTGAAGACGATTGGCGAGGCGCTCGTATTGGCTGCAAGCCGGGTATTGGACATCGATTATAATGAGTTACTGTCAGGATATCGCATTCTTCCATTAGAGACAAAAAGTCCACAACATCTGTATCAAGCCGATGTTTACCTGTTTGATACTTTATCCGGAGGAGCGGGGTATTCACACATTGCAGGGGAAATGCTCCCTGATATTATTAAAATGGCAAGGGAAATTTTGCATGAATGCGAAAACCATTGCGAGACATCTTGCTATAAATGCTTAAGACATTACTCCAATCAATTTTATCATCATCAGTTAAATCGTTTTGTCGCCCTAGAGTTGCTTGATTATATCGTTAAAGGTGAATTGAAGGCATTAACATTAACGGAACAACAAAAAGTGTTGGCCCCCATTAAGCGCATGTTAGAAATACACAATGAAAAATTCGAGGAATTCGAAGAAGGGGGACGATATCTCATTAAAGTCAAATCGAAAGGGAATCGCTTAATTGGCGCAAAAAATAATATAGAAAGGATGTTGGTATGCGCATACAGCCAGCCTGCTATTGCGTATGTTTCGGCTTATGAAGTTTTGCATGATTTGCCCAATGTATATTTAAATGTTGTAGAAGGCAAACAACAGTTGCTCGTTTGAGGACGGTTAGAATCAATGCTAATCGCTCAAAAAGAGGAATGGATTTATTTAGGATATACTCAACTCACGCAACGCCACGGCCCATGTGTATAACGAGGAAGACTATGAACAGATTAAAGACCGAATTGTATCACAATATGTTCATGAAATCGAAGCGCTGCTGGAAAACATCCAAAAAGAAGTGATCGACCGTGATCTATGGAATTAGCCCGACCGTGTTTGAACGGCTGATGGCGTATTTCGCTGGCGAAGAAGACATTCAAAAAGTCGTTTTGTTCGGCTCGCGGGCGCGCGGCACGGCCCGCTCCAATTCCGACATTGACTTGTGCATCGATTACATCGGCAAACAGAAGTGGAAAATCAGAGAGGATATTGACGACATCGTTGGCATTTACTCGTGTGATGTTCTCTTTTTCGACGCGCTGAACGAAGACATCAAGCGTCAAATCGAGCGTGATGGGAAAACGATTTATGAGAAAGCTTTGTCGTGAGCCGCACCCCCTTTGCGTCCAGGGCGGTCTGCTCCGCGGCTAGGGAGCGGCCGTCTTTTTTTGCGTCCCTACGGTTGCCTCGAGCAGACGGGCCGTCCATTTTTCCGGAACGGCTTGCATGTGAGGCAAGTATGGCCCGTTTTTTCTTGCATCGAAAGCGCCGTCATCGGTACAATGAAGTCGGCAAACATTGGCAAAGGAGACGGCGCGATGAAAATCGGCTATCGGACATTGAAAACGGCGGTGGGGGCGGCGCTGGCGATTGCCATCGCTCAGCTCATCGGTCTTCATAACTTCGCTTCCGCTGGCATTATCGTCATCTTATGCGTCCAAGTGACGAAAAAGCGGTCGCTTGAGACCGCCCGGGCGCGTTTTGCGGCGTGCGTCGTCGCGATCGGGTTTGCGGCGTTGTTTTTTACCGTCTTCGGCTATCATCCGTGGACGATCGGGCTGCTGCTTCTTTTGTTCATTCCGGTGACCGTCCGTCTGAAAATAAACGAAGGCATTGCGACAAGCTCGGTCATTATTTTGCATTTGTATGCGGCCAAGGAAATCACGTGGGGATTGGTCGCCAATGAGATCTTGCTGGTGGCGGTTGGCATTGGTGTGGCGCTGCTTATGAACATGTACATGCCGAGCGTTGAAAAACAGTTGAAGGCGTACCAGGTCGTTGTCGAAGATTTGTTCCGCATCATTTTAAAAGAAATCGTCCGCTACTTGCGCACGAATGAACTCGATTGGGACGGCAAAGAGCTGCCGCTCGCCGCGGAGGCGCTCGACAAAGCGAAAAAACTCGCCATGCGCCACGCCGACAACCAATTATGGCGGAATGAAGATGAATATGTCCGCTACTTCCGCATGCGTGAGCGGCAGTTGGAAATCATCGAGCATATGCTTCCGCTTGTGACGTCGCTTACGTACACGGTTGAGCAGCGGATGATGATCGCCGATTTTATCGATGAATTAAGCGACGCCATTCACCCGGGAAATACGGCGGACCGTTTTTTGCGGCGTCTTGCCGAGATGCGCGAACAGTTTAAGGCGATGCCGCTGCCAAAGACGCGCGAGCAGTTTGAAGAGCGAGCGGCGTTGTTTCATTTAGTGCGGGAATTGGAGCGATATTTAATCATTAAAAGCGAATTTCATCCCGGAAGCGAACCGAGACGGCGGCTTGAAAAGTCGGTGATTTAATCGGATATAGAGCTTCACAGCAGTGTTTTCCAAATTGAAAAACCTTGCAACATCGCGTTTTTTTCCACGATTCCTCATGGATCGAGGAAATGGATTGTCTTTCACCAGTCTTTTAAGGCATGAAAACGGGGCATATGTCCATCCGTTTTGGCGCACACTATGGCCAAACATCAGTAAAGGATGAAATTCGTATGCGGATACGGTTGGCCATTTGCCTAGCGACGATGATCGTGATGTTGGGGGTGCCTTTCCAGACGGCGGCGGAGGCTAAGCCGCTTGTGATTGTGAACAAAGCGATCAATAAGCTGGCGCTCGTCCGCGACGGCCGCATCGAAGCCGTTTATCCAGCGGCGACCGGGGTGAACGCGGCGTTGACGCCGGAAGGAATGTTCACCGTGACGGTGAAGGCGAAAAACCCGTATTATCGGAAAAAGAACATTCCGGGCGGAGCGCCGAACAATCCGCTCGGCACAAGGTGGATCGGCTTTGACGCGCGCGGGACGGACGGGCGCACGTACGGCATTCACGGCACGAACAACCCGGCGTCGATCGGCGGATACGTTTCGCAAGGCTGTGTGCGCATGCACAACCGCGATGTCGAGCATTTGTATGAACGGGTGCCGATCGGCGCCCATGTGCTCATTCTCCGCAGCAATGAATCGTTTTATGCCATCGCCAAACGGTACGGCGCCGTCCAATAAAAAACGCAAGCTTCCGGTTTCGGAGCTTGCGTTTTTTACGCCGAAGCGCGGTTAAAACCACATGCTGATGCCGGCGAGGAGCGTCGTCAGCAGCATGCAAATGAGCATTAAATATACGACAAACTTTTGCGTTTTGCGCGACAACGGTCCGTCCTCCTTCCCGTCCGCTGTTCTAGAAGGCCGGTGAAAAACGATTATTTTTGTCAAATCGATGGAGTTCGTCGGGGAAGAAGAGCTGATTTTACAAGACTTCTCAACTTGAGAAGGGCCGGTTTTGAGCTGTTTCATGAAATCACCGGCCTTCCAAGTCTATTGTAACGTCAAAATAGAAGGGCGGACAAGGAAAAATAAAAGAAGGATTTTTTGTCGAAACGGCGAATTATAAATTGTTGGCCTCATCATTTTGCAGCAAAGGGGATCAAGACGATGCAGGTGAAAAAAGTCGACCATATCGGCATCGCTGTCCGCTCGATCGAGAAAGCGCTTCCGTTCTATACGGATGTGCTCGGCCTGCCGTTTCTCGGCATTGAGGAAGTCGAGTCGGAACAGGTGAAAGTGGCGTTTTTGCAGGCTGGCGAGGCGAAACTGGAGCTGCTGGAGCCGCTGTCGCCAGAGAGCGCGGTGGCGAAATTTATCGAAAAGCGCGGCGAAGGGATCCATCACGTCGCCCTTGGCGTCGATGATATCACCGAACGCATCCGTGAGCTGAAAGAGCGCGGCATCCGCATGATTCAAGATGCGCCAAAACGCGGCGCCGGCGGGGCATGGGTTGCCTTCATGCATCCGAAATCGACCGGCGGCGTGTTGTACGAACTTTGTGAACGGACGAACCGAACGGAGGGACACCAATGAGCGACATGTACGACAAAATCAACGAACTGTATGACCGTCGCCGCGAAATCGAGCTTGGCGGCGGCGATGAGAAAATTGAACAGCAGCACGCGAAAGGGAAGCTGACGGCGCGCGAGCGGATTGACTTGCTTTTGGATGAAGGAACGTTTGTCGAACTCAATCCGTTCATCGAGCACCGCTGCACCGATTTTGGCCTGGGGGAAAAGAAGGGGCCGGGTGACGGGGTTGTGACCGGCTACGGGAAGATCAACGGCCGCACCGTGTTTGTGTTCTCGCAAGATTTCACCGTCTTCGGCGGGGCGCTCGGGGAAATGCATGCGAAAAAGATCACGAACATCATGGATTTGGCGGCGAAAACCGGGGCGCCGGTCATCGGCTTGAACGATTCGGGCGGCGCCCGCATTCAAGAAGGGGTCTTGTCGCTTGACGGGTACGGGCACATTTTTTACCGCAACGCCATTTATTCCGGCGTCATCCCGCAAATTTCCGTCATTATGGGGCCGTGCGCCGGCGGGGCCGTCTACTCGCCGGCCATCACCGATTTTGTGTTCATGGTCGAAAAAACGAGCCAAATGTTCATCACCGGCCCGAAAGTGATTGAAGCGGTGACCGGGGAGAAAATCAGCGCCGAAGATTTAGGCGGCGCCCGCGTGCACAACACGATCAGCGGCAACGCCCATTTTGCGGCGGCCAATGAAGAAGAAGCGCTCGCCGAGGTGCGGCGGCTGCTTGGCTATTTGCCGTCCAACAACAACGAAAAGCCGCCGTTTGGCCCGATTCCAGACGGGGACGACTACCGCCCCGATTTGGCCGATGTCGTGCCGATTGACGCCGTCCGCCCGTACGATGTGCGCCACGTCATCGCCCAAGTCGTCGATGACGGATCGTTTATGGAAGTGCAAAAAGATTTCGCCAAAAACATCGTGATCGGCTTTGCCCGCATCAAAGGCGAAGTGGTGGGGCTTGTGTGCAACCAGCCGAAGTTTATGGCCGGAGGGCTGGACATCGACTCATCCGACAAGGCGGCGCGGTTTATCCGCTTTTGCGATTCGTTCAACATCCCGATCATTACGTTTGAGGATGTCACCGGCTTTTTCCCGGGCGTCAAGCAGGAGCACGGCGGCATCATCCGCCACGGGGCGAAAATTTTGTACGCCTACTCGGAAGCAACGGTGCCGAAAATTACGGTCATTTTGCGCAAAGCGTACGGCGGCGCGTACGTTGCCTTAAACAGCAAATCGATCGGCGCCGACGTCGTCTATGCGTGGCCGAACGCCGAAGTGGCCGTCATGGGGCCGCAAGGGGCGGCGAACATCATTTTCGCGAGCGAAATTGAAAAAAGTCCGAATCCGGAAGAAACGCGGGCGCAAAAAATTGCCGAATACCGCGAGAAATTCGCCAATCCGTACGTCGCCGCCAAATACGGCATGATCGATGACGTCATCGACCCGCGCGACACGAGAATCAAGCTCATTCAGGCGCTCGAGATGCTTCGCCATAAGCATGAGGAGCGGCCGAAGAAAAAGCATGGAAATATTCCGCTGTAAACGAACGGGGCCGAGGGGCCCCTTTTTTGTTTCGGCCCTTCATTTTCGCACGGGGATTCATGTATGCCAGGCTCTTTCTAATGCCGTGCTTTCCCATCGCTCACCGGATTTTTTCGCCTATATACGGACCCGACATTTGATCCGGCAGTCCGCGCCGATACATGTCGAGCGCGTCCGTATGCGCCTTGGGCGTGCGGATCGTTCCGGCGTCCGGTTGGCTCTTGGCGGAACATTTCGGTATACTTGAGGTGGAATACAGAAACAGGAGGAAGAAAGCTATGGTCAATGAACAACGTCTTGTCGACGAATTTTTAGAGCTCGTGCAAATCGACTCGGAAACGAAGCATGAAGGCGACATTGCGAAGGTGCTTAAGCAAAAGTTTGAAGCGCTCGGCCTTGAGGTGATCGAAGACGATGCCGCCGCGAAAACGGGGCATGGGGCGGGCAACTTGATTTGCACGCTCGCGGCGACAAAAGACGGGGTGGATCCGATTTATTTCACGTCTCATATGGATACGGTCGTGCCGGGCAAAGGGGTGAAGCCGTCGATCCAAGACGGCTATGTCGTCACGGACGGGACGACGATTTTAGGCGCGGACGATAAAGCGGGCTTGGCGGCGATGTTGGAAGCGATTCGGGTGTTGAAAGAGCAAAACATCCCGCACGGCGTGATCCAGTTTATCATCACCGTCGGAGAAGAGTCGGGGCTTGTCGGAGCGAAGGCGCTGGACCCGTCGCTCATTCAAGCGAAATACGGCTATGCGTTGGACAGCGACGGAAAAGTCGGCAACATCGTCGTCGCCGCGCCGACGCAGGCGAAGCTGAAAGTGGTTGTGCACGGCAAAACGGCTCATGCCGGCGTCGCACCGGAGCGAGGGGTTTCCGCCATTACGATTGCGGCGAAAGCGATCGCGAAAATGCCGCTCGGTCGCATTGATGAAGAAACGACAGCGAACATCGGCCGCTTTGAGGGCGGCACGCAAACGAACATCGTCTGCGACCGCGTCGATATTTTAGCCGAAGCCCGCTCGCTTGTCCCAGAAAAAATGGAAGCCCAAGTGGCGAAAATGAAAGAGGCGTTTGAAACGGTCGCCGCGGAAATGGGCGGCCGCGCCGATGTCGAGGTGGAAGTGATGTACCCGGGCTTTAAGTTCAGCGACGGCGACCATGTCGTGGAAATCGCCAAACGGGCGGCGGCGAAAATCGGCCGGCCGTGCGAGCTGCAGCGAAGCGGCGGCGGCAGCGATGCCAACATTATTGCCGGGTTCGGCATTCCGACGGTCAACCTCGCTGTCGGTTACGAAGAAATTCATACGACGAACGAGCGGATGCCGATTGAAGAATTGGTCAAACTGACGGAAATGGTCATTGCGATTGTCGAAGAAGTCGCCAATGCCGAATGAGCATCCGGGAGCTGGATGCTCTTTTTTCTTCGGGTACTGAAATCTGGTGAACATTCGGCTGGAATCGGCCGATAAAAAAAGCAGGCAGGATTTCCATCATGAGAGAGGTGGCGGGGGAATGGACAAATATGTGGTCTTTCGCGTCGAGCGGGAACAGTACGCCGTTTCGATCGCGTATGTCGTCTCGATCGAGAAAATGATGGCGCCGACCGCCGTTCCGCATATGCCGGACTATATGGCCGGTGTCGTGCGCATCCGCGGCGAGCTCGTGCCGGTGCTCGATATGCGGAAGCTGCTGTACGGCCGGGCCATCGAAGAAACGGACCAGACGCGTCTTGTCGTCGCTGCGGTCGATGGGCTGTCGGTCGCGTTTATCGTCGATGAGGCGAAGGAAATCGCTGATATTGAGCCTAGGGCGATTAAACCGCTTCAACTGATGTCGGCGGAGCGCACGCCGTATTTAGTCGGGATGGCGGCAATGCCTGACCGGCTGTTGACGGTGCTTGACCCGCGCGTCTTGTTCAACCATTTGGACGAAGCGGAAGAGATTAAAGAGCAGGTCGCTGCAGCCCAATTGGATCAGTCGGTATAGGTGTTTGCCTATACCGTTTTTTCTTCCGCGCATATCCTAACCATGGAAATGAACTTCAAATCCAAAGGAGGCGCATTCCATGGTTCGACCGTTCGGCCCATATATGGGCGGCTTTTACCCGCCTTACTATGGCGGCTACGGCCACTATCCGTATGGCTACTATCCTTATTGGCACGGAGGCTACGGCGGCTATCACCACTTTCCATACGGGATGCATGATGGCCACTATCCGTTTTCACCGTACGGCTTCCCGCACTATGGAGGCTACTAATCATGAGGGGCGTTATACGCCCCTTTCCATATGAACATGTCAAGCAAAGCTCGTCGTGCAGCCCCGTTCCTAAATCGGTTTAGAAAAACTTGCAGGCAAACGCAAACGTATGGTATGTTGTTTGATGAACAAACCAAAACGGAAAGGGACGTTGGACAATGGCGAAACAGCAAATCGGCGTCATCGGACTGGCGGTCATGGGGAAAAACTTGGCGTTGAACATTGAAAGCAAAGGCTATTCGGTGGCGGTGTACAACCGTTCGCGCGAAAAAACGGACGAGTTTTTGCAGGAAGCGAAAGGAAAAAACATTGTCGGTACATACAGCATCGAAGAATTCGTCAGCGCCTTGGAAAAACCGCGGAAAATTTTGCTGATGGTGAAAGCGGGAGCGCCGACGGACGCAACGATCGAGCAGCTGAAGCCGCATCTGGAAAAAGGCGATATTTTAATTGACGGCGGCAATACGTATTTTAAGGATACGCAGCGCCGCAATAAAGAACTCGCTGAACTCGGCATTCACTTTATCGGCACGGGTGTCTCCGGCGGCGAGGAAGGGGCGTTGAAAGGTCCGTCGATCATGCCGGGCGGGCAAAAAGAAGCGCATGAGCTCGTGCGCCCGATCTTTGAAGCCATCGCCGCCAAAGTCGATGGCGAGCCGTGCACGACGTACATCGGTCCGGACGGCGCCGGGCATTATGTCAAAATGGTGCATAACGGCATCGAATACGGCGACATGCAGCTGATCGCGGAAGCCTACTTCCTGCTCAAACATGTGCTCGGCATGGATGCGAACGAATTGCACGAAGTGTTTGCCGACTGGAACAAAGGGGAATTGAACAGCTACTTAATCGAGATCACCGCTGACATTTTCACGAAAATCGATGAAGAGACGGGCAAGCCGTTGGTCGATGTTATTCTGGACAAAGCCGGGCAAAAAGGAACGGGCAAATGGACGAGCCAAAACGCCCTTGATTTGGGCGTGCCGCTGCCGATCATCACGGAATCGGTGTTTGCCCGTTTCATCTCGGCGATGAAAGACGAGCGCGTGAAAGCAAGCAAAGTGCTTGCAGGCCCAGCGGTGAAGCCGTTTGAAGGCGACCGCGCCCACTTCATCGAATCGGTGCGCCGCGCGCTTTATATGAGCAAAATTTGCTCGTACGCCCAAGGGTTTGCGCAAATGAAGGCGGCTTCTGAGGAATACAACTGGAACTTGCGGTATGGCGATATCGCCATGATCTTCCGCGGCGGTTGCATTATCCGCGCGCAATTTTTGCAAAAAATTAAAGAGGCGTACGACCGCGATCCAGAGCTGCCGAACTTGCTCTTGGATCCGTATTTCCAAGACATTGTCGAACGCTACCAAGACGCCTTGCGCGAAATCGTCGCCACCGCGGCGATGCGCGGCATTCCGACGCCAGGGTTCGCAAGCGCCCTCGCCTATTACGACAGCTACCGCACCGCGGTGCTCCCGGCCAACTTGATCCAAGCGCAGCGCGACTACTTCGGCGCCCACACGTACGAACGCGTCGACAAAGAAGGCATTTTCCATACGGAATGGTTGAAATAAGCGAAAAAAACCCTTAGAGCCGTTGGTGACTCTAAGGGTTTACATATATCTGGCTCTTCACCACAAAGTGTACTTGACAAATAAAGACGATCATGATAGAGAAAATCAAAACAGCATTTTTCCTTTTAATACCATACGTCTCTTTGAGCAACATTGCTATCA
>NZ_BCQG01000081.1 GCF_001544315.1 Geobacillus jurassicus NBRC 107829 | reverse complement strand
CGGCTATGCTTTTTTTGTTGACCTTTTCTGCAGGCATGTATTATAATTGACAAGTACGATATGCAATGGTTGTTGTTCGGAGGGAGGGAAGCAGAATGTCCAAAACGATCGTTCGCAAAAACGAGTCGATCGATGACGCTCTTCGTCGCTTTAAGCGTGCCGTTTCGAAAACGGGCACTTTGCAAGAAGTGAGAAAGCGCGAATTTTACGAAAAGCCAAGCGTCAGACGGAAGAAAAAATCTGAAGCGGCTAGAAAGCGCAAGCACTAAGAGCATGCATTAAAGAGGGTGTATAATCGGTGAGTCTTCTCGATCGTTTAAATGACGATATGAAGCAGGCAATGAAAAACAAGGAGAAAGAAAAGCTGTCTGTTCTCCGGATGCTGAAAGCGGCGCTGCAGAACGAAGCGATCAAGCTCGGCAAAAGCCCGCTCTCAGAAGACGAAGAGCTGACGGTTCTTTCTCGCGAATTGAAACAGCGTAAAGACTCCCTCCAAGAATTTGAAAACGCTGGCCGTTCAGATCTTGTTGAAAAAGTAAAAACCGAAATTGACATCGTTCAGTCGTATATGCCGAAGCCGCTGACGGAAGAAGAGTTGCGCGAGCTGATCGAGCAGACGATCAAAGAAGTCGGCGCTTCTTCGAAGGCGGATATGGGAAAAGTGATGGGCGCCATCATGCCGAAAGTGAAAGGAAGAGCGGATGGTTCGCTCGTCAACAAGCTTGTCCAACAACAGCTGTCATAAAAACGCAATGGGCTTTGCCGGAAGGCAGGCCCGTTGTTTTTGAAAAGCGGTGCTAGAACCCCCTTTTGTCTCATACATATGAGATGAAAGGGGGTTCTTTTTGATGGTGAAAAAATGGCGCCAGCAGATGAAGCGGTGGATGGCGGAAAAATTCGAGCTTCCCGCTGACATTATGATGGACCTGCCCCGCATTACGATGGTAGGGCAAATACATATTTATATCGAAAACCACCGCGGGTTGCTAGCGTTCAGCGATAAAGAGCTCCGACTTTTGCTGCGAAACGGGCAGCTGCTTGTCCGCGGCGAACAATTTGTCATTAAAACGATTTTGCCAGAGGAAATTTTGTTGCAAGGAAAAATCAGACAAGTTGTTTATATAGAGGAATAGCGAGGAGGAACGGAGATGAAAAACGAATGGGTTGACAAGTTCGCCGGCAGCGTGCGGGTCAAGGCGAAAGGAAGAGGAATTGAACGGTTGATCAACGCCTGCGTGCGCCACGACATCGCTGTATGGAACATAAAAAAACATAGCGCGGATACCGCCACGTTTTTCATTAAACTCAGCGACGTGAAACGGCTGCGCCATGTCGCCCGGCAAAGCGAATGCAAACTTTCCTTTGTCGGGAGAACCGGGATGCCGTTTTTTTGGCAGCGGGCGTGGCAAAACAGCGGGTTTTGGTTTGGCTTGCTTCTTTTTCTAGCGATTGTGTTTTTGCTTTCGAACATCGTTTGGAAGATCGAAATCAAAGGGGCAACTCCGGAAACGGAGCATCAAATCGCTCGCGAGCTGAAGCGAATGAGAGTCGAGCAGGGCGCGTTTCAGTTTCTGCTTGATGACCCGGAGACGCTGCAAAAAAAGCTGACCGAGCGCGTTCCAGACATCACATGGGTCGGCGTCGAATGGCAGGGGACGTCGCTTCACTTCCAGGTAGTTGAAAAAGAAATTCCCGAGCCGAAAAAGCCGATTCCTCCGCGCCATCTCGTAGCCAAAAAAGAGGCAGTCATCGCCGATTTATTCGTCGAAGAAGGACAACCGCTCGTTTCGGTCAACGACTATGTGCAAAAAGGTCAGCTGCTTGTCTCCGGCATTATTGGCGCCGAAGGGCGGACGAAGTTTGTGCCGGCATCAGGAAAAGTGTTCGGCGAAACATGGTACAAGTCTACGGTTGTCCTGCCGCTTGAGACGACGTTTCACGTGTTGACGGGCAAGTTCGCTGAACGTCATTACATCGGAATCGGGCGCTTTTTGATCCCTGTTTGGGGCTGGAAAAAGCCGCCGTTTGCCCATACCGTCATCGAGACGGAAAAACGGCCGTTTCGTTTTTGGAAATGGGACTTGCCGCTCTATTATGCGCGCGTCACGATCCGCGAGGCGGAAGAAGTGAAGCGGAGCTATACGTGGGAAGAAGCGTTCGCCGAAGCGAAACAGATCGCCCGCCGGGAACTGCGGGCCAAATTGCCGGAGGAGGCGGCCATCCGCGGCGAAAAAGTTTTGCATCAGGCGAAAGAGAATGGTAAAGTAAGGGTAGAATTGCATTACGAAGTCATCGAAAATATTGCTGTACCACAACCCATTGTCCAAGGAGATTGAGAATGTCAGAGCAGTTTGTTACGATCAGCCAACATGTGCGAAACCCACAGGAAGCGGCGGCGCTCTTTGGCGTGCATGACGCCCATTTAAAGCGGATCGAAGAAGAGCTCGGCGTGTCGATCGTGACGCGCGGGGAAACGGTCAACGTCTCCGGCACGCCGCAGCAAGTTCAGCTCGTTGATGAATTGCTTCGCCATTTATTGATGGTCATTCGCAAAGGAGTGGCGGTCAGCGAGCGCGACATTATCTACGCCATCCAGCTGGCGAAAAAAGGGGCGCTTGACGGCCTTATTCAGCTGTACGATGAGGAGATTACGAAAAACGCCAAAGGAAAGCCGATCCGCGTCAAAACGTTGGGCCAGCGCTACTACGTCGCAGCGATTGAACAGCACGACTTGACGTTCGGCATTGGGCCGGCCGGCACCGGAAAAACGTACTTGGCGGTCGTCATGGCGGTGAAGGCGCTGAAAAGCGGCAACGTCAAACGCATCATTTTGACCCGCCCTGCGGTTGAAGCCGGAGAGAGCCTTGGCTTTTTGCCCGGCGACTTAAAAGAGAAGGTCGACCCGTATTTGCGCCCGCTTTATGACGCTTTAAACGATGTGCTCGGCGCTGAGTACACGCAGCGGCTGATCGAGCGTGGCACGATTGAAATCGCCCCGCTCGCGTACATGCGCGGCCGAACGCTTGAAGATGCGTTCGTCATCCTTGATGAGGCGCAAAATACGACGCCGGCGCAAATGAAAATGTTTTTGACCCGGCTCGGCTTCGGCTCGAAAATGGTCATTACTGGCGACATTTCGCAAGTCGATCTGCCGAAAGGGGTCGAATCGGGGCTTGCGGCCGCTAAACGCATTTTAGCCTCTATCGGCGGCATCGCCTTTGTGTTTTTGGAGCAGTCGGATGTCGTCCGCCATCCGCTCGTCGCGAAAATTATTGACGCCTATGATGAGGCGGGCTTATAGAACGAGCGCGACGGGATCGGTCTTTTCTTGCAAAGCGAGGGGAAAACTGGTGGGAAGGTTTCGTTTTTTTCTTGAGCGGACAAAGACGGTCCGCTTTGTCCGCTTTTGGCTGTTTTTGTTTCTGGCTGTTCTGTTGTTTGCCGTTTTATATTGGCAAGTAAAGCCGCGCCAGTATGAGCTGCGTCTGTTTGACGTCGCCAAGGAAACGATCCGTTCGCCGGTGACGGTCGAGGATAAAGAAGCGACTGCCAAGCTGAAGGAAGAGGCTGCGGCGAAAGTAGCGGACGTCTATACGTTGAAAAAAGAGTACGCCGAAAACCGTGTCGATCTTCTTTCCTCGCTGTTTGCCGCGATGGAAAGCGTACAGCGCGAGGTGGAACCGGGCCGCCCGCTCGGCGATATGACTGCCAAGCTTGAGGAGCGGTTGCCGCCGGAATGGTTTGCCTATTTGTCTGCCGTTGAATGGCAGCGGCTGCTTGCTGCTTCGCCGAAGGAGCTCGAGACGGCGAAGGAAGCCGCGTTGACGGCGGTGCATGCCGTCATGAGCAAGCGCATTTCCCAAGCGGAACTTGACGAGGCGCGGGCGGAAGCGGCCAAAGAGCTACAATACGCTGCGCTGTCGCCGCCGCTTCGCGAGGCGGTCGCCAAGCTTTGCCGGCAGGCGGTCATTCCGAACGTCGTCTACGACCGGGCGGCGACGGAAGAAAAACGGCGGCAGGCGATGGATGAAGTGAAGCCGGTGAAAATTTTGCAAGGGCAAGTGATCGTTGAAGAAGGGCAGTTTATTACGAGCGACATTTACCGCCGGCTTGAGCTGGTCGGCTTGCTTGAGAGCGGGCGTCCGTCTTGGACCGCCGCTGGGCTTGGGTTGTTCGTGCTTCTGTTGCTTGCTCCGCTCATTTACTATTTTCGGACGGAAACGACGAATGAAAAGCTGTCGCTTTATACAGCCATTTTTACGTTGATGATGACGACGATGGCGCTCATCCGTCTTTTGCCGTCTAGCGGCGCTATTTCCGTCGGCTACCTTGTGCCGGCGGCGTTCGGGCCGATGCTCGTCCGCATTTTGATCGGAGAGCGGCTCGCGATGATCACGGCCATCATCGGAGCGGTGTGCGGCAGTTTGCTGTTCAATGAGGAAATTGGAACGGTCGGCGCGGTGTCGGTGTCGTTGGCTGTTTACTTTCTTGCCGGCAGCCTGGCCGGGACGTTTTGTCTGCCAAAGGAGCTGGCGAAAGCGAATATTTGGCGGGCCGGCTTGTTTGCCGCCGCGGTCAATGCCGTTTCGCTTGTTTCGCTGTTGCTGTTAAAAAACGGCCGTTATTCGCCGACGGAAGTCGGCTTGTTGGTGCTGATGGCGGCAGCCTCAGGCGTTTTTTCTGCCATTTTGACGATCGGCCTATTGCCGGTGTTGGAGGCGGCGTTTGGCATTTTATCGCCGCTAAGGCTCATTGAACTGTCCAATCCGAACCATCCGCTCTTGCGCAAGCTGCTCACTGAGGCGCCGGGAACATACCATCATAGCATTATGGTCGCCAATTTGGCCGAAGCGGCGTGCGAGGCGATCGGCGCCGACGGCTTGTTGGCGCGCGTCGCCTGCTATTACCATGACATCGGCAAGACGAAGCGTCCGCGCTATTTCATCGAAAATCAAATGGGCGGCAATCCGCATGACCATTTGTCGCCGCAGTTGAGCAAAAATATTATTATCGCCCATGTCGCCGACGGCGTCGCTTTGCTTCGCAAGCACCGGCTGCCGAAGGAGATCGTCGACATCGCCGAACAGCACCACGGCACGACGCTGCTCAAGTATTTTTATCATAAGGCGCGCGAGCAAACCGAGTTTGTCTCGGAAGCGGAGTTTCGTTATCCCGGGCCGAAGCCGCAGACGAAAGAAGCGGCGGTCATCAACATCGCCGACAGCGTCGAAGCGGCTGTCCGCTCGCTATCCAACCCGTCGCAGGAAAAAATCGAGAAGATCGTCCGGTCGATCATCGCTGACCGCTTGCAGGACAACCAGCTGAACGAGTGCGACATTACGCTGAAGGAGTTGGAACTCGTCGCCCGTTCGCTTTGCGAGACATTAAACGGCGTTTTCCATTCGCGCATCGAATACCCGGAAGTACGAAAGGAAAAGGTGAAGCATGCATGACCATTCACATTGATTTTCTAGATGAAACGAACGAGGTGACCGCTGAGCAAATCGAGACGATCGAGCGGCTGCTCGCCGAGGCGGCTGCCCTTGAAAACGTGCCGGACGGGGCGGAGGTGAGCGTCACGTTTGTGGACAACGAACGCATCCGCGCGATGAATCGCGACTATCGGGGCAAAGATGCGCCGACCGATGTGCTTTCGTTCGCTCTTGAGGAGGAAGGGGAAGAAGAGGTTCACATCGTCGGCGCTGATATGCCGCCGGTGCTCGGCGATATCGTCATTTCGATTCCGAAGGCGAAAGAGCAGGCGGCGGCCTATGGACATTCGTTTATGCGCGAGCTCGGATTTTTGGCTGTGCACGGTTTTTTGCACCTGCTTGGTTACGATCATGGGACAGAAGAGGAAGAGCGCGTCATGTTCGCCAAGCAGGAAGACATCTTGACAAGGTTCGGGTTGACAAGATAATGCGCGGCAAACGGGAGCGGGACCGGTTTGCTTGGGCGTGGGCGGGAATGAAGGCGGCGGTGAAGGAGGAGGCGCATTTGCGCTTCCACTTGGCGGCCGCTGTTGTCGCCTTTGCCGCCGGCTGGGTCGTTGGGCTGTCGCGCTGGGAGTGGATCGTGCTGCTCATGGCAGCCGGAGCGGTCATTGCGCTTGAGCTCGTCAACACGGCCATTGAGCGCGCCGTCGATTTGGCGACGAGCGAGTTTCATCCGTTGGCGAAAGCGGCAAAAGACATCGCCGCCGCGGCGGTGCTCGCGGCGGCCGGATTTGCCGTTGTGATCGGAATCTTGCTGTTTTGGCCGCATCTTCGCTAAACGAATGAGAGAGAAAATTCTAATTTTTCTGTTACATTTTTATTTCAAATGATGAAATGGATGGCGTTTTTTTGTAAAATAAAAGAAAGCAGCGTTTGCTTGCAGGAAAGGAAGAGTCACTCGTGGAGATCGAGCAGCTCATTGCCGAAGCGAAAAAAGCGCGCGAACTCGCCTACGTGCCGTACTCGAAGTTTTCAGTCGGCGCCGCGCTGTTGACGAAAGGCGGCAGCGTGTATCGCGGCTGCAACATTGAAAACGCCGCCTACAGCGTGTGCAATTGTGCGGAGCGGACCGCGCTGTTTAAGGCATATTCGGAAGGGGAGAGGGAGTTCGCCGCTCTTGCGGTCATCGCCGATACTCCCCGCCCGGTGCCGCCGTGCGGCGCATGCCGCCAAGTGATCGCCGAACTTTGTCCCGGCGATATGACAGTCATTTTAGCCAACCTCAAAGGCGATGTAAAAGTCATGACAGTCAGTGAATTGCTGCCAGAAGCTTTTTCAGCGGAGGATTTGCATGAATAAAGAAGGATACAAGTCAGGATTCGTTGCTATTATCGGAAGACCGAACGTAGGAAAGTCGACGTTTTTAAACCGCGTCATCGGGCAAAAAATCGCCATTATGAGCGATAAACCGCAAACGACGCGCAATAAAATTCAAGGTGTGTACACGGACGATGACGCGCAAATCATCTTTATCGACACTCCCGGGGTGCACAAACCGAAGCATAAGCTCGGCGACTTTATGATGAAAGTGGCGCTCAATGCGCTTCGTGAAGTCGATTTGATTTTGTTTATGGTCAATGCAGAGGAGGGATTCGGGCGCGGCGAGGCGTTCATCATCGAGCGGCTGAAAGAGGTCGATACGCCGGTGTTCCTAGTCATCAATAAAATCGACCGCGTTCATCCGGATGATTTATTGCCGCTCATTGACCGGTACAAGGACTTATACCCGTTCGCTGAAATCGTGCCGATTTCGGCGCTTGAGGGAAACAATGTGGAACGCCTAGTTGAACAAATTAAACAGCGGCTGCCGGAAGGGCCGCAATATTATCCGCCGGACCAGATCACCGACCATCCGGAACAATTTATCATCGCCGAGCTCATTCGTGAAAAAGCGCTTCACTTAACGCGCGAGGAAGTTCCGCACTCGATCGCGGTCGTTATCGAACGCATCGAGCGGCGCGAAGGGTCGGGAATAGTGTACATTAGCGCAGTGATCATCGTTGAGCGCGATTCGCAAAAAGGAATCATCATCGGCAAGCAAGGCCGGATGCTGAAAGAAATCGGACAGCGGGCGCGCGCTGACATCGAAGCGCTGCTTGGGTCAAGAGTGTTTTTGGAACTGTGGGTGAAAGTGCAAAAAGATTGGCGCAACCGTCTGGCGCAGCTGCGTGATTTCGGGTTCCGTGAAGACGAGTATTGACGGTTAGAAAATTTTACGCGACATAAACCGTTGTTGCCTGAGCCAACCTATAGGTAGACCACCAATACGCAATGCCTGCAGGCGGAAAGAGGTGTCATTCCATGCTTGAGTTCACGTGGAAGTTGTTTAGCCAAACAGGCAATATCGACACGTACCTCCTATTTAAAGAGCTGGAACGAGAGCAACAGTTTGGCGGTGAAGAGCAAAACGCTGAACAGAAAGAAATCGACCAGCCGATTTCGTAGCATCGTTGTTGGTAGAAGCGGTGGTGATGAGATGTTCGAAATGTGCGAAGCGATCGTCATGCGGACAGTTGATTATGGCGAAACAAATAAAATTGTCACGTTGTTTACGCGTGAATGGGGAAAGGTGGCTGCGATGGCAAGGGGAGCGAAAAAGCCAAGCAGCCGCCTTTCTGCTGTTACGCAGCCGCTTTCATATGGCCACTATGTCATCCGCCGCAGCCGCGGCGTCGGCGTTCTTCACCAAGGGGAGCTCATCGACTCGATGCGGGCGCTGCGCGAAGATTTGTTTGCCGCCGCCTATGCGGCGTATATTGTTGAGCTCACCGACAAAAGCACGGAAGAGCAAAAGCGCAATCCGTACTTGTTTGAGCTTCTTTTGCAGACACTACAATATATGAGCGAAGGCCGCGATTTAGAGATTTTGACGTTCATTTACGAAATGAAAATGCTTGCAGTGCTTGGCATCCCGCCTGTACTTGACCGTTGCGCCCGCTGCGGGGCGACGGAAGGGCATTTCTCATTTTCTGTCAAGGAGGCGGGCTTCCTTTGCCATCGCTGCGAGGCGTCGGACCCGCATCGGTTCCCGCTCTCTCCGGCTACTGCTCGGCTGTTGCGCCTCTTTTTTCATATGGACCTCGCTCGGCTGGGGTCCATATCGGTGAAAGAAAGCACAAAGGCGGAGCTTGGCGCCGTATTGTCTGCCTATTATGATGAATATGCGGGCCTATCGCTGAAGACGAAGCGTTTTTTGCAGCAAATTGGCGAATGGAAAGACAAACTTGGCCTTGACGGAGGGAAGGGAACATCATTTTCATTATGAACAAGGTGTGTAGTATAATGAGAGTGATAGCGTGTGGGACCTTTTTCGCAAGGTGGTGAGCGACGATCGAACTGAATAAACGCCAGGAGCAGATTTTGCAAATTGTGAAAGACTACGGGCCGATCACTGGAGAAAGCATCGCCGAGAAATTGAACTTGACGAGGGCGACGCTGCGGCCGGATTTGGCCATCTTGACGATGGCAGGCTACTTGGAAGCGCGGCCGCGCGTCGGCTATTTCTATACGGGAAAAACCGGCACCCAGCTGTTCGCCGATAAAATTAAAAAGATGAAAGTTGAGGATTACCAATCGATTCCGGTCGTCGTCAATGAAAATGTAAGCGTCTATGATGCGATCGTCACGATGTTTTTGGAGGACGTCGGTACGCTGTTTGTCGTCGATGACGAGTCGCTGCTTGCCGGCGTGTTGTCGCGCAAAGATTTGTTGCGCGCAAGCCTCGGCAAACAGGAGCTGACGGCGATTCCGGTCAATATTATTATGACGCGGATGCCGAACATCGCTGTTTGCTACAAAGACGATCCGCTCATTGACGTGGCTGAGCAGCTGATCGAGAAACAGATCGACGCGATGCCGGTCGTGCGCAAAACGGAGAAAGGGTATGAAGTGATCGGCCGCATTACGAAAACGAATATGACGAAAGCGTTCGTGTCGCTAGCAAAAGATGACGTATAAGCCAAACAAAAGGAGGAGGAAAATGAACCAGCGCCTCGTTTACGTCGTATCCGATTCCGGCGGGGAAACGGCCGAGCTTGTCGTCAAAGCGGCAGCCAGCCAGTTTTACGCCTCGCCGATTCAAGTGAAGCGTGTTCCGTATGTGGAAGATAAGACGACGTTGGCCGAGGTTGTCGCCTTGGCAAAAATGAATCGGGCCATTATCGCGTTTACACTCGTCGTTCCGGAGATGCGTGAATTTTTGCTCGCCGAAGCAGCGCGTGAGGGGGTCGTCGCCTATGACATCATCGGTCCGCTCATTGAAAAGATGAGCGATTTGTTCCAGCTGACGCCAAGATATGAGCCGGGTCAAGTGCGCGTGCTTGACGAAGATTATTTCAAAAAGATCGAAGCGATCGAATTTGCCGTCAAATACGACGACGGGCGCGACCCACGCGGCATTTTGCGCGCTGATATCGTGCTCATCGGCGTGTCGCGCACATCGAAAACGCCGCTGTCACAATATTTGGCGCATAAGCGGCTGAAGGTGGCGAATGTGCCGATCGTTCCGGAGGTCGAGCCGCCGGAGCAGCTGTTTCAAGTCGGCTCGGGCAAATGTTTCGGTTTGAAAATCAGCCCGGATAAGTTGCTTTCGATCCGCCGCGAGCGGCTGAAATCGCTCGGTCTGAACGATCAGGCGATTTACGCCAATATGGATCGAATCAAAGAGGAGCTCGCCTATTTTGATGAAGTTGTGAAAAAAATCGGATGCGACGTCATCGATGTGACGAACAAGGCGGTCGAAGAGACGGCGAGCATCATTATGAAAAAGTTGAAGCGCTAGCATCTCCTAATCCGCACGATTTCTTGATAGGAGTCGTGCGTTG
>NZ_BCQG01000080.1 GCF_001544315.1 Geobacillus jurassicus NBRC 107829 | reverse complement strand
CCGTGATGTTGGCGGTGAAAAGAAAAGGGGGATGGAGATATAATCTCAGATGAAGGAAACACTGAATGATTGCGGAAAATACGGATGATTTGGTGAATTCAATTTTGTTATAATAAAAAATTAAAGAAGCCATGGATTGAAAAGTAGGTAAGACGAAAAACAAGGGAAATGACTTGCGTTTGCAATAGTTGTCCCTACAACCTGGAGAGTTTCACTTCTTCGGTCATTCTGTCCGTCCTAAGCGCTGAACGTTAGTTAATCTCGAGTTTACATTGCGATTTGATCTCAACTTTCTTGTATCAATCGATTGCGATGATCTGGTGACAACACAACTTGTTTCTACATCTCTTTTGCGACTCCGAAACGACCATGGAACTCAACTTCTTAACCAGGAACCCCAACAGGTTTAAAGTGACCATTGTCATTTATCTGACTAATATACAGTTGTCATTGAAAGAAGGGGGCGATCGATAAATTAGGATGACTTCGAGATGTCTTTATTCGGCTACATTGATCAAACGTGATGGAGATTGGCTGATTGTTGGGATGAACTACCAAGATACGTATTCTAAAAGAGGACAGGAAAACGGGCGGAAGGTTGGGGCATCGGGCTCAGAGACTCTGCCTACCTCAATCGCTGGAGGCGATGTTGTAACTCAGGGTTTTTACACCTATTACTCGCGGCAAGGGGCTGTCAACTATGCTAATCGATGGTGGAATGGGCGTAACCCGAAGTACCGATCCTTTTCGAATGACTGCGCTAATTTCGTTTCTCAGTCGTTCTACGAAGGAGGCTTCGCTCGGCAAGCTTGGGTGGAACCGTATGTTTGGTGGTACAATACCAAAGGAACTTCAGGGACCGGGGATGACGCATGGACTTACAGCTGGTCCGTGGCCCACGATCAAGCGTATCATCTTTCCCGGAATAACGAGACGGATGAGCACCGTGGCACGTACGTTGCCAAGGCAACTGATCTGCAGTTAGGTGACAGCATATATTACGATTTTGACGGTGATGGCATCTTGGATCACAGCGCGATTGTCGTTGAGATCAAGAACGGCCAGCCGTATGTCAACTACCATACCAATGATACGTATCATCGCTATTGGGATTTGGGGGCCAAAACGACACGTTTCCTCCATGTGACAGATTTCTATTGGATTAACTAATCAAAGATTGCGATGGCGGATGGATGATCTAGTAACTAACTATCCGTCATCGGGATGATTCTGGAGCTAGGATATTATTTATTCCATGGGGACGGAGGGGGATGAAGTGCGCATTGGCATCCCGTTGGTTTTGATCCTTGTATCTATTTTATTTTCAGGATGCCGGCAACAGACTGTCCCAGGGTATCAAGATATCCCGTTGCATCCAAAAGCGAGTCAAATTCATTCGGTGGACGATAGGGTGGAGTTTGTCGTTTTATCTGCGTCTGCAGAGGAAGTTGCCGACTATTATCTTAATGAACTTGAAAAACGACAATGGATTCAAGTTGACAGGTGGGGATCAGCCTTCGTTTATGAAAAGAAGGGACGTAAGATTTTGCTTGTCGTTACAGATGTGAAAAATCGCACCAAAGTATCCTTAAGCCCGTTCCAACCGAATTGATAAAGAATAGTCAAACCATTACAGGTGGACGGGCAACGGTCGAGGAGACGGCGCTTGTCGGCGCGCTGGAAAACCGCAACGTTCGCCTGGCGGTGCTCGATGTGTTTGAAGAAGAACCGCTTCCCCCGCACTCGCCGCTATAGGTTCATCCGAACGTTATCATGACCCCGCATATCACGGCGCTCACATCGGCGGGAGACGCCGCCCGCAGCATGTTAGACACGCTCCGCCGCATCGAAACGGGGGAACCTCTTGAAAATGCGGTCGATGTCAGCCAGGGATATTGATCAAAAGTGTTTACTGAACATTCGCTTTCAGGGCTTTTTTTGAGGAAAAAAGGAGACGGTGCCCTTGCCATGATGGACACCGTCTTCTCATGTTCACCGATCGGTGACGATGATGTACGCCGCTTTCATTGGCCCGTGGACGCCGACGACCAAGTTCATTTCAATGTCGGCTGAGTTGCTTGGGCCGGTGATGAAGTTGATGCATGACGGGACGAGGGCGCCTTTTTCGATTTGCTCGTGAATGTAAGCCGCCGCTTGCGTCATGCGCGGCACGACCGTGCTTTTCGGCACGATGGCGATATACGTTTTCGGCAAAAAGTGAATGGCCCGACCTTGTTCATTGCGGGAAAACAATACGACAGTCCCCGATTCGGCGAGGGTGATGTCGCTAAAAGCGATGCCGACGTTCGCCTGCTCGGCGGCGTCAATGTTTTTTCGGCCAAGCACCGGATTCCAAATATGGACGGTCGTTTGTTCCGCGGGCCATTCGTCGCGAAGCAAGGCGGACAGTCCATATTCGGCAAAGCGTGGATCATCCGGCACGATGATCGGGCCGCCTCCATAGGCGGCGACTTGCCGCTTCAGCGCGCCGGCGAGTTCGGCGCTTGTCGTCTCGATGTAATCGGTATGGATCAATTCGCATTGTTTTTGCAGCACTTTCAATAGGTCCTCTTGGCTGCGCCCGGCAAATACCGTCCATTGCGGCTGATAGCTCCATTGCGGTCGGGAAACCCCGGATAGGCGGGGGCTTCTTCCGAGACGCCGGGCGATGTTCTCTAAAAACGCATCGCGGTTATAAATGGTGCCACGAGTCATGACGGGTTTCCTCCTTTTTGGCGGTCGCGGAACCAGTCGCGGAACCGCTCTTTGCTTGGCGCCGGAAACTCGCGGCTTTCCGTCCACGCTTTGAGCGGGCCGGGGCCTTTCGTGACGCGCCCGTCCTCAACGAACGGAGCGAAGGCGCCTGGAGCGAGTTTTGTGCCAAATCGGTATAACGATGGCGAGGCCGTTCCGAGACGAAACGCCTTCATCGCCAATTTTTCTGCGACCGGCGCTTTTCCTTCGCGCTCAACGATGATTTGGCGATGTTTAATCAACAGCTCGTGAAGCGGGATTTTCACCGGGCACGCTTCCGTACAGGCGGCGCAAAGTGAGGATGCGTACGGGAGCTCTTTGTAATCGTCATAGCCGCCCAACAGCGGCGACAACACGGCCCCGATCGGGCCGGAGTAAATCGAGCCATACGAATGGCCGCCGATATGGCGATATACTGGGCAGACGTTGACACAGGCGGCGCAGCGGATGCATTGCAGCACCGGCTGGAACTCGGTGCCTAAAATCGATGAGCGCCCGTTGTCCACGATGACGAGATGGAATTCTTCCGGACCGTCAGCGTCGCCTTCGTCGCGCGGACCGGTGAGGACCGTAATGTAGCTCGTCAATTTTTGTCCGACTGCGCTGCGCGTCAGCATGCTGACGAGCACTTCCATCTCCTCAAACGTCGGGACGATCCGTTCCATCCCCATGACTGTAATTTGCGTTTTCGGCAGCGCTGTCACCAAGTCGGCGTTGCCTTCGTTCGTAACGAGCGTAATCGAGCCCGATTCGGCGATGGCAAAGTTGCAGCCGGTAATGCCGATGTCGGCCGTCAAATAGTCGCGCCGCAGCATCTCGCGGGCATGGCGGGCGAGTTCAACCGGGTCGGACGATTTCGTATAGCCGAGCTTGCGGCGGAAGACGTCGCGAATTTGCTCTTTGTTTTTATGCAGCGCCGGACCGACGATATGCGACGGTGGATCATGGTCATCGATTTGCAAAATGTATTCGCCAAGGTCCGTTTCGACCACTTGGCAGCCGATGGCCTCAAGCACTGGGTTTAAGTTGATTTCTTCTGTCACCATCGATTTCGATTTGACGATTTTTTTCGCTTGCTTTTCCAAAGCGACGCGGCGGATATAGTCGTTCGCTTCTTCAGCCGTCTGAGCGAAAAAAACGTGTCCGCCCCGTTTGGCAACGTTTTCACTGAGCTGCATTAAATAATAGTCCAAGTTTTCCAGCGTATGTTTTCGGATTTGTTCGGCAAGCGAGCGCCACTCTTCCCAATGGCCGAGCTCTTCGATGACGCCAAGCCGCCGCACATAGCCGCGGTCTTGCATGCCGGCGACCGCCCCGCGCATAAAGTCGTTGTTTAAATTTTCTTCGACCCGTTTCCAAAACGGCCCGTTTTCGATTTTCATCGGCATGTTCGCTTCCCTCCTTTAGTTGCGTGCATTCAACACTTCGGCAATATGCATGACGCGGATCGGCTTGCCGAGCCGTTCGATGCGTCCGCCGATGTTCATTAAACAGCCGCAGTCAGCGCCGATTAAATAGTCGGCTTCCACTTCTTCGATATGCTCGATTTTTTCATCAACCATTTGTTCGGAAATCGGCCCCATTTTGACGGAAAATGTGCCGCCGAACCCGCAGCATTGATGGGCGTTAGGCAGCGGAACGAGCTCGAGCCCTTTGACATGTTCCAATAGGCGGAGCGGTGCGTCTTTGACGCCAAGAAGCCTTGTCATATGACAGGATGTATGGTATGTTGCCCGCCCGTGGAGCGAGGCGCCGACATCCTCGACTTTGAGCACGTCAACGAGAAATTGCGTCAGTTCGTACGTTTTCGCGGCTAGTCGTTTCGCTTCCTCTTCCCATTCCGGGTCGCCGCGGAAAATGTGCGGGTATTCTTTCAGCATCGCCGCGCACGAGCCGGATGGGGTGACAACGTAATCGGCGTGGGCGAACGCGCGCATCATCTGTTTCATTGCCTCTTTCGCCTCTTTGACATAACCGCTGTTATACGCCGGCTGTCCACAGCACGTTTGCGCCTCCGGAAAATCGACCTCGCAGCCAAGCCGCTCGAGCAGTTCGACGGTCGCCTTGCCGGCGTTTGTGTAAAAAAGGTCGATGAGGCAAGTGACGAACAATGACACTTTCATTCGTTTCCCTCCTGTTTTTCCCATTAGATGAGCAGGTCATCTGATGACTATATGTCTATTATAAACGATTTTTTCAGATTCATAGCTCTTTTTTGCAAAAAAACGCACTCAGTTTGGCTGCTGAGTGCGAACGTAGCGACGCAACACGTTTTCGACATTGGTCAAATGTTCAAGCATGCGCGCCCGGGCGGCATCTGGATTTTGTTCGCGAATGGCTTCGAAGATCGCTTGGTGCTCGGCGAGCAGCTTTTCAGTCGTTGTCTGTTTGGAAAACAGCCAAATGCGGCGCGTTTCCCGCATTGTTTCAACGATCATGCCGGAAACGCTGTTCATGATGCTTGTGAGCATCGGATTTTGCGACGCCGCAGCGATGGCCATATGAAAGGCCAAATCAGCTTTTTCGCCGAGCTCACCGCTGCCGATGCCTTCTTTCATTTGTTTGAGCGCCTTCGCCATCGCCTCAAGGTCGCGCTCTGTCCGCTTGGCGGCTGCAAGCGAGGCGGCGCCCGCCTCAAGCAGCTTGCGCACTTCAAGCAAATGCCAAATATCTTCTTTGTTCATTAAGACAGCCATTGATAACGGAAACGTCATCATCGTCGGATCGAACTCACGCACGTACGTCCCTTCGCCTTGCCGCAGTTCGATCAACCCCATTGCTTTCAAGGCAGTGAGCGCCTCGCGAATGGCGGCGCGCCCAACCTGAAATTGCTCAGCGAGCTGCTGGACGGAATCAAGTTTGTCACCGGGTTTCAGCTCGCCGTTTTTGATCATATCAAAAATCGCTTCGGCCACTTCTTCATAGATTTTTTTCGTTTTAATTCGTTTAAACGCCAATGGTTCCACCTCGACACTCGAATAAAAGTAGATTCCCGGTTTTAGGGAATGGATATGTCCGCACTGTTAATTATGATACAGCCAACTAGGGGAGACAAGCGCTTTTTTGTTGATTTGAAAAAGGAGATCAATAAACGGAAAGTTTGAAAAATTAGAAACACCTATTGTATTTTGCAGAAAACGCTTTTATAATGTGATACAGGCGGCGTTTCTTATCCGGTCATCTGATGACTGGAAGAGTGAAGCACAAAGATGAGCGGGCGATCATTTGCAAACGCCGCTAAGTCAGGCATAAAGGGGAGGAGAAAACCGCATGTGGAAGCAGGACTTTACGCCCATCGCCGACCAGCTTTGGTTATCGGCCATTGTTGCACTCATTCCGATTTTGTATTTCTTTTGGGCGCTGGCTGTCAAGCGGATGAAAGGGCACATCGCTGGGTTGACGACGTTATTGCTTGCTGTTGTGCTGGCTGTAATCGCTTACAGAATGCCGGCTGGAAAAGCGGTTATGTCAGTGACGCAAGGCGCGGTGTACGGATTGTTGCCGATCGGCTGGATCATCATCACCTCTGTCTTTTTATACAAGCTGACGGTGAAAACAGGCCATTTTGACATTATCCGCAACTCGGTCGTCTCGCTCACCGAAGACCGCCGGCTGCAGGCGTTGCTGATTGCCTTTTCGTTTGGCGCCTTTTTGGAAGGGGCGGCCGGGTTTGGCGCGCCGGTGGCGATTTCAGCGGCGCTTCTTGCCGGGTTGGGGTTTAATCCGCTGTATGCCGCGGGCATTTGCTTGATCGCCAACACAGCGCCGGTGGCGTTCGGGGCGGTCGGGATTCCGATCATCTCGATGGAAGGACCGACTGGCGTGCCGGCGATGGAAATCTCAAAAATGGTCGGGCGGCAGCTGCCGTTTTTATCGGTGTTCATCCCGTTCTATCTCGTGCTCATTATGGCCGGGTGGAAAAAGACGGTGGAAGTGTTGCCAGCCATTATCGTTTCCGGTGTTTCGTTCGCGGTGACGCAATATTTGACTTCGAACTTTTTAGGACCGGAACTGCCGGACATTTTGTCCTCGCTCGTTTCGATCGTCGCGTTGGCTGTCTTTTTGAAATATTGGAAGCCGAAAAGCACGTTCCACTTTGCGACGGAGTCGGAAGTGGCGGCTGCTGGGCAAGTTGCTCGCGCGACGCAACGCGGCGGGGAAGTATTCCGCGCTTGGTCGCCGTTTCTTGTGCTGACGGCTTTGATCTCGCTGTGGGGCATCCCGCAAGTGAAGGCGGCGCTCACCGGCCATTATGAAGGGACAAACGGCTTGTTGAAGTTGGTCAACGCTATCGGCGTCCACTTGACGTTTATGCCGCCTGTGCCGGGGCTCAACAACCAAATTTTGAACCCAAGCGGCCAGCCGATCGCTGCGGTGTATAAGCTTGAGCTGCTCGGCGCGGCTGGGACGGCGATTTTGCTGGCGGCGGTCGTCACAAAGTTCATCATCGGCATCTCGTGGAAAGAGTGGGCGCGTACGTTTGTGGAAACGCTTAACGAATTGAAATTCCCGATCATCACGATCGCTTCGGTTGTCGGCTTTGCCTATATCGCCAACTCGTCAGGCATGAGCACGACGCTTGGGATGGCGTTGGCCAAAACAGGCCCGTTGTTCCCGTTCTTCTCGCCGATTTTAGGCTGGCTCGGCGTGTTTATCACCGGTTCCGACACGTCGTCGAACTTGTTGTTCGGCAACCTGCAAAAAGTGACGGCGACATCGATTGGCATGGATCCGGTGCTGGCGTTGGCGGCCAACTCATCAGGCGGCGTTGTCGGGAAAATGATTTCGCCGCAATCGATCGCCGTCGCCTGTGCGGCCGTCGGTTTGACCGGCAAAGAATCCGACTTGTTCCGCTTCACGATCAAACATAGCATATTCTTAATCATTTTGATTGGCATTCTCGTGTACTTGCAATCGACGGTATTGTCGTGGATGATTCCATAACGGCCACAAAGGGGGACGAGGCTTGGGGCGAGTGGAAATAAGGCGCCAAGCCCGGCCCCTTTTCCGCTCTGCGCGAAGGCAAACAATTTCAGGAAGGGTGAGACGATTGATTCCAAATGAGGCCAAGAAACGGCTGATCGAAGTGGTCGGAGCAGAGAACTACGATGACACGAAGGCCGGGCGTCTCGTTTATTCGTATGACGCGACGCCGCAGTTTCAATCGCTGCCTGACGCGGTCATCGCGCCGCGAAATACGCAAGAGGTGGCGGAAATCGCGAAAATTTGCAATGAATACCGGATCCCGATCGTGCCGCGCGGCTCAGGGACGAATCTTTGCGCCGGCACTTGTCCGGTTGAGGGCGGCGTTGTCCTTCTGTTTAAACATATGAACCGCATTTTAGAAATTGATGAGGAAAACTTGACCGCGACCGTTCAGCCGGGGGTTGTGACGCTTGACTTGATGAACGCTGTTGAGGAAAAAGGGCTGTTTTATCCGCCGGATCCAAGCTCGATGAAAATTTCGACGATCGGCGGCAATATTAATGAAAATTCTGGCGGCTTGCGCGGATTGAAATATGGTGTGACGCGCGATTATGTGCTTGGGCTTGAGGTCGTCCTAGCGAACGGTGATGTGATCCGCACTGGCGGCAAGCTGGCGAAAGACGTCGCCGGCTACGATTTGACCCGCCTGTTTGTCGGATCGGAAGGGACGCTCGGCATCATCACCGAAGCGACGCTGAAGCTCATCCCGATGCCGGAGACAAAGCAGACGATGCTTGCTCTTTATCAAGATTTGGAGGCGGCCGCCCGTTCGGTGTCGAAAATCATTGCGAACAAAATCATTCCAGCGACGCTGGAGTTTTTGGACCAGCCGACGTTGGAAGTCGTCGAAGACTATGCCCGCATCGGCTTGCCGACCGATGTGAAAGCGGTGTTGCTCATTGAGCAGGACGGACCGAAGGAAGTCGTCGAGCGCGACATGAAAAAGATGGCTGATATTTGCTGTTCAGAACAGGCTGTGTCTGTCCAGCTCGCCCGCTCAGAAGAAGAGGCGGAAGCGCTGCGGACGGCCAGACGATCCGCGCTGTCGGCGTTGGCGCGCTTGAAGCCGACCACGATTTTGGAAGATGCAACCGTGCCGCGTTCGGAAATTGCCAAGATGGTGAAAGCCATCAATGAGATTGCCGCGAAGTATCAAGTGAAAATTTGCACGTTCGGCCATGCTGGCGATGGCAACTTGCATCCGACGTGTCCGACCGATGCTCGCGATCGTGACGAGATGGAGCGCGTGGAAAAAGCGTTTGAGGAGATTTTTGCCAAAGCGATTGAACTTGGCGGCACGATTACCGGTGAGCATGGCGTCGGGGCGATGAAAGCCCCGTATTTGGAGTGGAAGCTCGGCCCGGCCGGCATCGCAACGATGAAAGCGATCAAACAGGCGCTCGACCCGAACAACATTATGAACCCGGGCAAAGTGTTCGCCAAAAGCACGAGAAAACGGGTGGTGGTGACACGATGACATCGAAGACCGAACAAGCGCTCATTCAAAAAGCGTTTCAAGAGCGGATGGATGAAGATGAGCTGATGAACTGCATGCGTTGCGGCTTTTGCTTGCCATCCTGCCCGACGTATATCGAATCTGGGCGGCAAGAAGCCCAATCGCCGCGCGGGCGGATTGCGTTGATGAAAGCGGTCGTGGACGGCTTGATTGAACCGGACGAGGAAGTGGAACGAGCGCTCCACTTATGTTTAGGATGCCGGGCGTGCGAACCAGTCTGTCCGTCCGGCGTCCGCTACGGCCATCTTTTGGAAGAGGCGCGCGATATTATTGCCCAGCATAAAAAAATGCCGCTTCCGGTCCGCCTAATCCGCAAGCTTGTCTTTGCCGGATTGTTTCCACATCAAGAGCGGATGCGCAAAGCTACGGCGTTGCTTGGATGGTACCAGCGCTCCGGGCTGCGGACGTTTGTCCGCAAAACTGGGCTGCTTCGCCTGCTTCCGGCATCGTTCCGACAAATGGAGCGCGTTTTGCCGGACGTGCCGACGGCGAAAGAAATGAAAGACCGCCCGCACCGTCTCGGCCCGGACGGCACGGTGAAAAAACGGGTTGCCTTTTTTGCCGGCTGCTTGATGGATACGATGTTTATGGCGACAAACGATGCGACGCTTCGTCTGTTGCAGCTGGCGGGCTGTGAAGTCACCATCCCGCCGTCCCAAGGGTGCTGCGGGGCGCTGCACGGGCATGGCGGGGAAAAAGCGATGGCGAAGGAGCTGGCGAAACGGAATATCGCCGCTTTTGAACAGTTGGACGTCGATTACATTGTAACGAACGCCGGCGGCTGCGGCGCTTTTTTGCTTGAGTACGATCATTTGTTAAAAGACGATCCGCAATGGCGCGAGCGGGCTGCGACGTTTGCGGCGAAAATCAAAGACATCTCCGAAGTGCTTTTGGAGCTTGGGTTTCATCAACGGCCGCTCCGCGTCGTGCCGCAAACGGTCACCTACCAAGACTCATGCCATTTGCGCAATGTGATGAAAACAGCGGCAGCCCCGCGCCGGCTGCTGCGGGCGATCGAAGGGGTCGATTTTCGTGAAATGAAAGATGCCGACCGCTGCTGCGGTTCAGCTGGGATTTACAATCTCATCGAGCCGGAGATGTCGATGCAAATTTTGGACTATAAGATGGAAATGGCGAAACAAACGAATGCAACGACGATTGTCACCGCCAACCCCGGCTGCCTGTTGCAAATGAAGCTTGGCATCGAGCGGGCGGGGTTGACCGGAACGGTCCGTGCGGTCCATATTGTCGACTTGCTGCTTGAGGCGGCGGAAGGAGCGCAGGCGGCGAAAGAGGAAGAGAGAATCCGGAAAACATCATAACGCGGCAATCTGACATTTTCGCCGAAAGGAGGGGGTTTTGACGTTTCTCGATTGGGGGAAGTCTCCTTATTTGATTGCATCCCTAATTATGGAAACGCACAACGTAACGAGGTTCCGATTGGATTGCGGGGAAATGGTTGACCTTTTCCTCGGACAACCATCATTCGCCGTGCATAAAAAATTTTTTGATTTCGTGTATAAAAAACGAAAAGGGAGGAAATGAATAATAACGTAACGTTTTCCAAGTATTCCCCCGATCCCCTATGAAATATAGTATTGGGCG
>NZ_BCQG01000079.1 GCF_001544315.1 Geobacillus jurassicus NBRC 107829 | reverse complement strand
CCCGCCGAAAGTGAGGAAAGTGGAGATGGGGTGTTTTTTACTGCTTTATACGCATCCACTCGTCCATACCCATAAAACTCATCCCATCCTTTCTTCCAAAGGTCTACCGCTGACTTTTCCAAAATGTTCTCCACTTCTTCCCTTGTCAGCAACGGATTTTTGGACAAGACTAACGCCGCGGCCCCGGATACAATCGGTGCAGCCATGGATGTACCATCTAAACTCGAATATGAGCTTCCTGGAAACGTCGAATAAATATCGACTCCTGGAGCAGCGAGATCAATATAATCACCATAGTTTGAAAAATCTGTAATCGTATCATGAGCATCCGTTGCACTTACCGCAATGACAGGACCAAATGCAGCCGGATATGATGGCAAATAGGTATCATCGTTTCCAGCTGCTGCGACGAGAACGACCCCTTTGGATACCGCATACTGTACAGCCATTGCTTCATATTCTGTTGCCGAGTATCCTCCTAAGCTCAAATTAATCACATTGGCTCCATGGTTTACGGCGTAAACAATACCATACGCCACGTCATAACTGGTGGCTCCATCCCCTTCGAACACATTAACAGGCATAATTTTCACATTCGGTGCAACGCCGACAACACCTTTTTTATTGACAGAAGCTGCAATGATGCCCGCCACATGCGTTCCGTGCTCACCGGCCGGAACCGATCCTGTACCCGTGACCACATTATACGGAGAAACTATTTTCCCTGCTAAATCAGGGTGATTGATCTGCACTCCGTTATCCACAACGGCTACTATAATTTCTCCCGACCCTTTTGTTGTGTCCCACGCTTGCGGGGCATTAATTTTCTTTAAGTGCCATTGCTTGCCGTACCCTGGATCGCTAGGTGTATAGTTTCGTTCAATAATGTAGTTCGGTTCAACTGACTCGACTTCGGGAAGCTGGATTAGTTTTGCAGCCAACCCTTTCAAATCAGTGCCTTTTGCAGCTTTCACGAGAGAGAAATTCCCCATGTCCATAAACGACAGCTCGGCGGCCTGAAACGGGCGCAATAGCGCTTCGCGTTTTTCTTCTGTAATCCCTTCCTTAAATTTGACGACCAACTCGTTTGCAACCATTTCTTTTTGTTCGGAAAACTTCGCGATCACTTCCTTCACCGAGGAGGGCAGTTTGATCGTTGTTCCTGTTTGCGCAGAGACGGACGAATTGTATATTCCGATGAACAACAAAAGCAACCCGATCAGCCGAAACAGTCTCATTCTTTGACCCCCTTAGTCTTCATTCTTCTCATCAATCCCGTATGTAGTTGAATTACTCGTTTTTGGTCCATCTCCTTTCTCTATATGTATAGGAAACTATAACCATATTATACTACTTCCAAAAATAACATTCTACACCATTTTATAAAGTTTACCCCTTCAACCGGCCCCCTTTCCGAGGATAAAAAACAGTGAGAGGAGCAGAATCTAATCCGACAAGATAGATTGACGCAAGTGTTTGGCAAGACCGAGGCGATCGTTGCAATCGAGCTATATAGATGCAACGAAAAAGTTTAACATATCCTTGACGGAAAAGTCGCTTCTCCATTTTTCGACTGTCGAAGGCAAGCCACAGGCTTGCCTCCGTCACGCCAAGGCGTGACGGAAGACCGAACAACCACCCGCTTCACAGACCTATACATGGGTCTGGAAGCGCGTTGTTCGGTCGCCCGACAGTCGAGCAAATGCTCGGTAAAAGCGACAAATGTTAAAGCTTCAAATTGCATCTATATAACAAGTCAATACTGGGTGAACCTGCCCTTGCTTCCCCGAGGAAAAAGAACGACCCAAAAGCGGACACTTTTGGGTCAAACATAATCATGGAGTGCGATTTTATCTTTTCTTTTTCACTATCACCGTAGTCGCATGGCTCGTATTCCCCGACCGGTCTCTTGCATAGACTTTTAGTACCGTTCCTGCCTTCTGGGTTTTAATGGCAATACGGAACGCTCCAGTCTTATCGGCCGTTCCTTTGCCGATCGTTTTATGGCCGACTTTTACCGTTACGTACGCGTAAGGTTCTGTTTTGCCGGTCACATAACGGCTTCGATAAGTGACCGCGTTCACTTTCGGAGCTTTGGGAGGTGTTTTGTCAAGCACAGTTTTTCGAATGATAGCGCTCCGGACACCGTATGTTGTTTCCGCGTATAGCATGATTACGGATTTCGCTTTTTGCGGAGTGATTTTGATTGAAAATTTCCCTTTTCGATCTGTTTTCGCTTTCCCTATAAAACGTGAACCGTTCAAGGCAACAATCGTCACCCCGGGCTGAGCTGTGCCTTGAATCATTTTGTCGTTATCATCAATCGTATGAACGGATGGCGATTTCGGCGATTGGCTTAGAGCTTCCGCAATTTTCCCTATGTCGATCCGTCCATAGCCGAAATAGTCGTCGTGCCCTTTTGTTCCAAGATCTTTTGCTGTTTTGATTAAAATTTGCTCAACTTCCGCTGTAGAAACTTGGCTTCCTTTCCAAGAGTAAATAAGTGCTGCGGCGGCTGACACATGTGCTGCGGCAAGCGAAGTTCCTGATAAAAACGCTGTTCCTCCGTAAGCAGTCAAAGCCGGAACCCCGTCACCCGGCGCCACCACGTCCAATGGACGGCCAATATTCGAGAACCAAGCCAGTTCATCGCTTTTATTCGTTGCCCCGACAGCGATCACATAGGAGACATTCGCTGGGTAATCAATCCTTGTCTCACCGCCGTTTCCAGCGGCAGCTACAATCGTAACCCCATGATCATGAGCATATTTAAGCTGTTCATCAATCAAACGCGACGATTGGGTAAACCCCAAGCTAAGATTGATTACTTTCGCTTTTTGATTCACGGCGTAGCGAATGGCCATGGCCACATCTTCGCTGCTGCATATTCCATCATCCCCGCACGCTTTCAGCGGAAGAATGGTGACTGCGGGATGAATACCTGCGATAGAATAATAGTTATCCTTTTTCGCAGCAATCAGGCTGGCCACTGCTGTACCATGAGAGAGAGCATCGGACGCCTCTCGGTTGTTATTGACAAAATCGTATCCGTGTTGATGGTCGACAGAGCCATCCAAATCGGCAAGTTGCCCATTCACCCCCGTATCAATAACCGCTACAACGGTTTTTGATAATTTTCTTGTCGAGATGCGCTTGAGCATGCCTTCATAATTGATCTTTTCCAACGGCCACTGCTGTGCGTAATACACATCATTCGCCGAAATGATTCCTGTATGACTTTTCTCGACATACTCTACCGTTTTCGCTGCGGTTAGTCGTTGCATGATCTTATATAGCTTGTTCGGGTCATTAACGATCAACGCATACGTATACGGGATGCGAACGACTGAATTGGCCAATGGGACAATAAATGTATTGGCCATATCGCTTCCTAACGCTTTTTCTAAATTTTGCTTCGCCTCTTGCTCGGATTTAGCCCCCTTCATTTTGACAATAATTGGACCAGCATTGCCAAACACATTCGGCAGCCCAAGTTGTTTTAGGAGTTCGCCCACTGTCATCATGCGGCCATTTTTAATTTTCGCCCAATATTGCTCGATTTCTTTTTTCGTGTTGCCCGATACTTTCTCTTCAAGCCGATTTTTTAATGCTTCCATTGCCGCGAAATCGCGATCTGAGAGTCGGTACGTCGAAACAGTTCCTTCGGCTGTTTTACTCAGTTCCTTGACAAGAGGCTGAAGCGTTTGCCAATAGCGGATCACATCTGCACGGAACGATGGATCAACAATAAAATCACCAACTGTTTCGCGCGAAATTCGGTAATAAAGCGAAATCAACTGTTTTCCTTGAGCGGAAGGACGCAGCAATCGATCGCGAATCTGGCGGAGCGAGGACAAAGAGTTCTGTAAGGATGCCTCGTTTTTCGCCGCCATTTCTGCCAAGCACGATGTTGAATCGATCTCCCCAATCGGCATAGACACAACGCCGGATTGCACGGTAATCGTCCCCGGTTGTTCGGCGGTCACTTTCACATAATACGGCCCTTTCCATGCCAGCGGAATCGCCGCCATCCCTTCTTGCTCTTTATAAGGCGGATACGCGGCATCTCCTTGAGCCTCGTTCCAGCTCGGATACAGACTAATCTGCGCACCTTCGGCTTCTACAAATAAATGAGTTGCTTGTTGTAGGTGTCCAACGGTGGGCTGAATTTTAAACCAAAACGTGTCCCCCGCTTGAGTAGCGTTTCGCTCTATAGAACCGCCAACATTTAACGTTTGGACTGCACTAGCACTCGGTGCATCAATCCCGACAGCCCGAAATGCATCGTCTACTGTCTTAGCTTCCGGTCCGTCTTTATATAGATCCTTGGCTGCTTGGATCATCGCCAACCGCAGTTGATGGAAATTAGACGATGGCGTCAAATAGACCGTCAATGCGCGGTATAAAATTTTCCCCAGTTTGTCTTTCCCGATCCCTGTCACTGTCACTCCATAGTGGGTGCCGCCTTCGCTGATCAAATAAGCCGCTTTGTTAATAATGCTGCTGTTAATATGAACCCCGCCGTTATCTTCCTCACCTGTATACCGCTTCGAATAATGGTCAGGGTAACCGTAAGCAGCCGGATCTTTCAACGAACGGATCGCGTCTCCGTCAATGCCGGGAGTATATACGTCCTCACCGATCAGCCAGTCTGTGCTCCCTTTCACTCTAGCCTCAATCAACTCAGCAAAAATATCAGAAATCGCCTCGTTGATCGCACCGGATTCCCCCTCGTACGTGAGATTCGCTGTATGTTCGGTCACAGCATGGGTCAGCTCATGAGCGACGACATCAAGCGCTCCTGAGAGCGGCAAAAATGTATCCCCATCTCCATCGCCGTATACAATTTGATAGCCATTCCAGAACGCGTTATTATAATCTTGCGCATAATGAACGGTCGAATGGATCTCTCCGTTTTTCCCATCCAATCCATTGCGTCCGTATACGTTTTTGTAATAATCATAGACAAGCCCGGCGAAATAATGGGCATCAACCGCTGGAGCCTCATATGGACTATCGAGCTTCGCATCGCTGCTTGTCCATATTTTCCCTGGCAAATTAAGCGTATGAACGGCGTCATGTGTCACAATTTTTGAACCGCGAGTGGCGTCAATCAACGTATAAGCGTTGCCGCTTTTTTGCATTTGTAGCTTCCGCGTCTCGCCAAGTACGCCGGTGCCGCTTCCCTCAAAATGGGCTAAACTATTAAACTTATGAACAATTTTCCCATTTCCGGCATCAATAAAATAAAGCCAACGGGCCGGTTCATGGCCAAGATAGTTTAACTCTACTTTGTAAACGAGATACGGTTGATCGTCTTTCATATAAATATTGAGCTCAGCGGACGGCGATTGAACAAAATGAACTGCTTCAGCTCCAGCATCTTTTTTAGCCACCGCAATGGCTTCCTCTTTCGTTATCTTCTGCGTTGCACGGAATGAATGTGAAATAGAAACAACTGTTCCAGATATGGAACGCAATGTGCCGTCTGCACTCACATGAGCAATTTGGCTGGCGCCAAAAATCGGGATGCCTCGGAATGTCTGTTGCAACCGAACAACATGGCCATTGGCGACTTTGTCTTTTTCTTCGATAATCGCTTTAAACCGTTGATCCCCCTTGATCCCGTATTTTTCTTTGTGGGTGTTTAAATATTGAACAACCGCTTCCGCTCTCGCTAACCGTCCGCTTAACTTCGCAATCGTTCCGGTTTGGAACAACGGTTTGACTCCTTCTGGGACTCCCTGATTCATTTGCGCTGCCACACCAGATTGGCGGATGCTATTCCCCCCAGCGGCATTAGTGAATACCGGGCTTAGCACTGTCGTTCCTAGCATAACAACAGCCAATAACACTAATTTCCATTTACGAAGCATTATTCCCCTCCTTATATAACAAAAAAATTACAACCATTTCAATTCTATGACATTTTTTTCTATATAACAATCTTTTTTTTTAGGACAATAGAATACAAAAATCGACATATTCTGCACCTGTTAAAAGCTATGTGGGATATCCACTCTTACGGTGAATAAGGAAATGCGCTGTAGGGAGAAACTACCAGTAGTACTTTCTCATATCGAACACAACACATCTTCTAGAAGACCGGTGATTTAAGTTGAACAAGGGATTTCTGAATTTGAGAAACTTTATGAAACCTGTCTTTGCCTGAACGAAAAACAGGCAATGCTCAAGGAAATCATTGCTTTTCACCGGACCTCTAGAGGGCTGGTGAAAAACACCGGTTTCCCCTGATCGATTGGCGAAAAAAGAAACAAATGCTACAAAGTTTTTCAATTTGAGAAACACTGATGTGAAGCCGCATATGTGGTTAAATCACCGGCCTTCTAGATAACGAGTTCTCCATTTCTCAAGTATTGGCTTGTAGAATGAACATAACAGATCATCATCAATTAGGGTTGCTGAGGCCAGCTGAAAGGAGGAGCTATATCGTTGAAAATCGTCATCTCTGGTTTTTATGGATTAGGCAATACGGGGGATGAAGCGATTTTAGAGGCGATTATCGACAATCTTCGCGCTGAATTGCCAAACCCGGACATTACCGTTTTCTCACTTTCCCCCGAACAAACAGCGAAAGCCCATGGCGTGAAAAGTGTGTACCGCGGATGGCGTCATGACAACAAAGGAAAAATCCGTGCGCTGCGCGAAGCGGATTTGCTGATCAGCGGCGGCGGTGGACTGTTGCAAGATGCGTATCCGACGCGCTTTTTGTTTGGTCCACTTCCTTATTACTTATTGATCGTGTTTTTGGCAAAATTGTGCGGAACGAAAGTCATGTTTTTCTCGCAAGGCATTGGCCCAATAAATACGAAATGGGGAAAAATATTAATGAGAGTGTTTGGCAATATGGCTGATTTTATTACTGTTCGTGATGAGTATTCTAAACAGCTGCTTCGCCAACTTGGTGTGACAAGACCGGAAACCGTCGTGACTGCTGACATCGTCTTTGCGTTTCGACCGAAAGAGGACGAAGCTTGCGTAGAAAGCCTTCCGCTGCGCGGCGATGAACAGCTTGTCGCCGTATCGGTGCGGCCATGGTTTCACCATCGCGATTATTACTGGAAAATCGCCAAAGCGCTCGACGAGCTCATCGAATCGGAGGACATCACCCCTGTCTTTGTGCCCATGGAAGGTCGGCACGATATATATGCTTCTGAACAGGTAGTTAAACAAATGGCCCACGGCACATCTTGCCATATTCTTGGCCCAGATTTTACGCCAAATCAATACTTACACTTTATAAGCCTCTGCCGCTTGACGATCGGCATGCGCCTGCATTCTCTCATTTTTTCCGCCTTGGCGGGCGTCCCGCACATTGGTCTCAGCTACGACCCGAAGGTGGAAAGTTTGCTGAAGCGGTCTGGCATGTGGGACTATTCGTTCCGCCTTGACGACATCGATGCCGCCAAACTCGTAAACAACACCCGCTATATGCTCCGCCACCGTGAGTCATTGAGCCGTATCGTCCGGCAAAATGCCGAGCAAATGCGGCGAGACGCGTTGGAAAACATCCGTTTGCTTAAGGAGAAATTTTGCAGCAACGGGCGAGTCGCTAATAAATAGTTCGGGGGCAAATGGTATTTTTCATACGGAATCTCCACTTTAGCTTTTCGGTTGAGGAAGTGACACGTATGTTATCGCTGAAACAAACAGCCATTTGGCTTGCGTTGTTTGCTTTAACAGTAAAAATAGCGGGATTTCTGAGGGAAAGCATCATTGCAAGGCAGTTTGGTGCTAATGAATATACAGACGGCTATTTATTAGCCTTTTCCTTTATCACCCTTGTTCTAGCCATCATTTCCGATGGATTTAACAATGTCTTTCTTCCTTTATACATCCAGGCAAAAAGGGAAAGTCAGGAAACGGCTGACCGAAACGCCAATGGCATTATGAACGCTACCGTAGCTGTCTTTCTGCTGATCACGATCATCGGTTATTATTTCGCCCCTTCTTTTGTGCCTGTTATTTTCGGACGCATGACGGCCTTGACTGAATCAGTCGCTGTGAAAATTACAAAAATTTTCTTTTTGTTTATAGGAGCGATCGCCCTAAACGGTATTTTAGATTCGTATCTGCAAGGGCAGCGCATTTTTGTTCCTTCGCAAATTTCCAAACTGCTTGCAACGCTCATGGGAGCCTTGTTCGCTCTATTGTTCTCGGACACATGGGGCATATATAGTTTGGCATATGGATTCGTGTTCGGCGTGATCATCGGCATTATTTTAATGTTTGTTTGTTTGCGGAAAAGCGGCTATCGCTGGACTCCTACGCTGACTGTTGATCCCGGCTTCCGGCGGCCATTTTTCCGTCTCCTTATCCCAGCGCTATTAAATGCATTCGTTGGGCAGATGAACATGTTCATCGATAAAATGTTCGCTTCGGGAACAATCGAAGGGGCGGTCACGTACTTAAATAACGCATCGCTGCTTGTGAGCATCCCGTATACCATTTACGGCACGACGGCAGCTGCCATTTTATTTACCTTGCTTTCCGAGCAAGTCAACGAGCCTCGCAAATTTCAACAGACGTTTTTTACTGGGCTGGAACTGTCGCTCATCATATTAATGCCTATAGCCGCGGGACTTTGGATTGTTGGCGATGCCGCCATTTCGTTTGTGTACGAACACGGCCAGTTTACAGAAACAGACACACATCGAACATATAGAGCATTGCTGTTTTATTTGCCCTTAATTGTAACGTTAGGAATGCAATACGTTATTTCCAAGTCGATGTACGCCAAAGGAAAAACAGCTGTTTTGCTGCGGATTGGCATCATCACGATTGCACTGAATGCGGTTCTTGATTACTTATTCGTGAAGCCTTTGGGCTACACGGGCATCGCCCTGTCTAGCTCAGCTGTTTCTCTCTATTACTTAACCGCTTGTATCATTGTTCTTTATCGCGACTTCGAACAGAAGGAAGCAAAAAAGCTGGTTTCTTTATTGATTCGCGTTAGTGCATCAGTCGGTGTTATGGCTTGCCTGCTCTATAAGATCAAAACAATGTTCCTGATCAACCATTGGCCTTTTCTTCTCCAGCTTGCTGTCCTTGTCCCGCTCGGCGCGATTATTTACGCCATCAGCAGCTTTTTTTTCTATCGCGAAGGCATTTGCCGTCTTTTGCGTATGATCAGAGCAAACAAAAGTCCATCCGCGTAATCATTATCGCAAAGCCCTATCGTTCCGCGGAGAGCAACCCCCTGCGAGGACGCCAATCACCGCACGAGAGGAATGCCCCGAAGACGATAGGGACTTTTTTCTTTTTGCACTCATGGTTCGTTCTCCTCATAAACGAATACGCAAACCGTTCACGGATGGAACGGCTCGGGCGGCCGATCATTATAACCAAAGTAATACAAAATCGCCTCGACAATCCTCCTAGAAGCGTGTCCGTCTCCGTAAGGGTTGGACGCTTTCGCCATTTTTTCATATTCGCTCTGGTTGTTGAGCAATTCCGACGCCAAGCGGTAAATCATCTCTTCGTCCGTTCCGGCGAGCTTCAGCGTCCCGGCTTCGATGCCTTCCGGGCGCTCGGTCGTGTCGCGCAGCACTAAGACGGGTACACCAAGTGATGGCGCCTCTTCCTGCACGCCGCCGGAATCGGTCAAAATCAAGTACGCCCGGGCGGCAAAATTGTGGAAATCAACCACATCAAGCGGCTCAATCAGATGAATGCGCGGGTCATCGCCCAGCACATCGGCCGCCGCTTCTCTTACGGCCGGGTTTAAATGGACAGGGTACACGACTTGAACGTCATCGTGATCTTGAACGAGGCGCTTGATGGCCCGGAACATGCCCCGCATCGTTTCGCCCAAGTTTTCGCGGCGGTGGGCCGTCAATAAAATCATCCGGTCATTGCCAATTTGGTTGAGGATTTCATGACTGTAATCATCTTTGACGGTTGTTTTTAACGCGTCAATGGCGGTGTTTCCGGTGATAAAGATCGACTCCGGCTTTTTATTCTCCTGCAGCAAATTGTCGTATGCTCGTTTTGTTGGGGCAAAATGAAGATCAGCCATCACCCCTGTCAGCTGTCGGTTCATTTCTTCCGGAAACGGAGAATATTTGTTCCATGTGCGCAACCCAGCTTCAACATGGCCAATGGCAATTTGGTTGTAAAAGGCAGCCAAGCTAGCGACAAACGTCGTCGTCGTATCACCATGCACAAGCACTAAATCGGGCTGAGCTTCTTGCATAATATTGTTGAGCCCTTCTAAGGCGCGGGTCGTGATCCCAACCAATGTTTGCCGATCCTTCATAATGTTTAAATCGTAATTTGGTTTTATCCCAAATGTATCCAAAACCTGATCTAACATTTGGCGATGCTGGGCTGTGACCGCCACAATCGATTCAATCGCATCAGATTGTTTTTGCAATTCGAGAACGAGCGGCGCCATTTTGATCGCTTCCGGCCTTGTTCCGAAAATCGTCATGATTTTCCGTTTACTTCCCATCATTTTCACCTGCTATTCCGATATAATAAAGAAAAGCTTCAACAATTTACAATACCATAATCTTCCGAACCCCTCAACTTCGGGAAAAGACAAGAGTCAGTCCTCCTCTAAAAACAAATTCCTTGGAGAATGTTCTCCCCAAGGAACGACGACAGTTGATACGCATTGGTCGACTTGGTCAAGCGCAACTTTCGATTTGCCCATTTCCTCCGAGGGCGATGGCGGCGGCGAGGCAAACGGCGGCCGCCATTCGCGATGCATGCTTCATTTTCTGTTCCTCCTCACTTGATCATCGTGGCCGTTTTGGCATGCTAGAACAATCGTTTCGCCCCTAAATACCGCTGCTTCCAATACGATTGGTCCAGGCGGCTGATCGTCACTCCAGTGGAGGCGCCGCTATGGACGAACTGGCCGTTGCCGATATAGATGCCGGCGTGCGATGGGCCGTTGGTTGTCGTGGCGAAAAAGACGATGTCGCCGACTTCCGGGGCGGAAACGGCCGTGCCCGCATTCCACATCAAGGCGACGGTGCGCGGCACGGTGACGCCTTGTTGCTGGAAAAGGTAGAAAATGAAGCCGCTGCAGTCAAATCCCTCTTCCGGCGTATCGCCGCCCCAAACGTACGGAGCGCCGAGCAGCTCGGCCGCATCAGCGACAAGTTCGATGACGTCGAGCTTGGTGGCAGGGGCTTGGCCAATAAGGCGCTCGTACGTCGTGCTGTCGACGACGCCGGTCACTTGGAGTTTTGCGTCTTTTTGGAAGCGGCGAACCGCATCTGCGGTAATCGTTCCGTAATAGCCCGTAATCATGGGATATGTAAAATAGCCGAGCTGTTTCAATTTCGCCTGCACACGCTCGACCTCTTCGCCGCGTGCACCGATGGTCAAATGTATGGCGGGGCGGTTACCTTCAGCTGGCGGGGTGGTTTTTTTCTTTGTTGCATCGGCAATGCGCGTAAACGTCACCTCGTCAGCCGAGCCGGTTGCCGGCAAACCGTTGTCTTTTTGGAAGCGGCGAACCGCATCTGCGGTAATCGTTCCATAATACCCAGTGATCGTTGGGTATGTAAAATAGCCAAGAAGCTTTAGGTTGGTTTGCAGCTGGCTGACTTGAGAGCCGCGCGAGCCGATTTTTAATGCGGCCGACGAAGGCGATACGGCATCGGCCTGTTGGCTGGCTGCCCGCTCGAGACGCTCAAGCGTCGTACGATCCGCCCGCCCGGTTTCGGGAAGCCCGTTCGCCCGCTGAAACTGCTTCACTGCATCCGCGGTCACCGCTCCATAGTAGCCGGTGATTTGTGGGTAGCGAAAATAGCCGAGCTGTTTCAGCCGGCGCTGCAAATCGCTGACGGCCGCGCCGCGCGAACCGACTGCCAACGCGTCGTTTGACGCAGGCGCGCTTTTGAGCTTAGCGTAGGTGGCGTCATCGACGATGCCGGTGGCCGGCAAATTCATCGCCCGTTGGAACGCTTTGACCGCTTCTTCAGTGATTGCGCCAAAGTAGCCGGTCGCTTGCGGATACGTGAAAAAGCCTTTTTCTTTCAAGCGCTGCTGGAGCTGTTTGATTTCAGGGGAACTCATGCCTTTTTTCG
>NZ_BCQG01000078.1 GCF_001544315.1 Geobacillus jurassicus NBRC 107829 | reverse complement strand
CTTGGGGTGCGCAAGCGGCAATTCCGCTATGTCCTGTACGCCATTTTGCTTCACGCCGCGATGGATGTTATGCCTGCCTTGTATCAGGTGAAAGTCGTCACGAATGTTTGGGTGGTGGAAGCGGTGCTATTGATTTGGGCGGTCGCCGCTGTTTTATTCATTGGCCGCATGAAACCGGCATTCGAAAGGGGAGGAGAGAAACGATGATTCGTGTAAAACGGCTTGACCATGTGCAAATTTGCATTCCATTTGGCGCCGAAGACGAAGCGCGCGCTTTTTACACCGGTGTGCTTGGTTTTCAAGAAATCGAAAAGCCGGAATCGTTGAAAGGAAACGGCGGACTTTGGTACAAAGTCGGGGATATCGAGCTTCACATCGGGACCGAAAAACGCGGCGGCTATAACAGCAAAAGCCACCCGGCGTTTGAAGTGGAAGATGTGGAAGCGGCGCGCCGTTATTTGGAAGAGCGCGGCGTCGCGACGCAAGACGAGAAATCGATCCCGGGGGTAAAGCGGTTTTCGTTTCGCGATCCGTTTCACAACCGGATCGAGTTGTTGGAAAAAATCGAATAAACCGGTGTTCTAGATGAAGGGGTTGGCCGCTCTTTCGCCGCATCATTCGGGGCATGCTAGAGGCGAAAGGAGAGATCGCGATGAAAATGAAACCGAACAACAAGCGCGACGGGCAGCCCGCCCGCGCGGTCGACGCCAAAGCAGCAGGCCGTGCGTCGACGTCGATGAGGGAACAAGCGGTGCAAGACGCCTGCAAAGAGCGGGAAGAGCTGACGGCTGACTAAGGGAAAAAGCGGGAGAAAGGGCGGTTCCTTTCTCTCGCTTGTTTCGTTACGAATGCTCTTCTAAGCTTGCGACCGGCACGCTTTGCTTTTGGTTCGGGTTGTCAAGCGGGTGGATCGTCGCCACGCCTTTTTGCTGGTCGACATGTTCGATGTAAATGCGCTGGCCATTGTACGTGACGTTCGCCATCACTGGCGACGACGCAATTTCTTGCGCTCGACGGACATCCATCTCAAGCACCTCCTTTTTGCCGATAACACGTATAGTATGACATTTCTGCGACTTGGCTATGCATTCGGCCAAGGGGGGAATAATTATGAAACAATGTGCTAAATAATCAATAAACAAAACCCCTCATCTTTCCCTAGCCAATTCACAAGTTTTAATGTAAACTGTTTTTTATAAATAGTTTACATACAAGGGGGATGGGGATGAAAACCGAATGGCTTGCGAAACTGCATGAATGGGAACAAAAAGCGCAAAAGCGCCAGCTGCGCCGGGCTGAGGCTTCAGGCGCTTCGGTCATCCTGAACGGAAAGCGGATGTTGAATTTAGCGTCCAATAATTATTTAGGGTTGGCGGATGACAGGCGGCTGATCGAAGCAGGCTGCGAGGCGATGCGGGTATATGGGGTCGGAGCGGGAGCGTCACGGCTCGTTGTCGGAAACCATCCGCTCTATGAGCGGGCGGAAGCCGCATTGAAACAGTGGAAAAATGCGGAAGCGGCGCTCATTTTCAACAGCGGTTACACGGCCAACATCGGCGTGCTGACAGCGTTAATTGGCCGAGACGACCTCGTCTTTAGCGATGAGTTGAACCATGCGAGTTTGATTGATGGCATCCGTTTGAGCAAAGCAACCTGTTTCCGCTATCGACATAACGACATCGATCAGCTGGAATCATTGTTAAAGCAATCTCCGCCTGCGAAGCGGAAATGGATCGTCACCGATGCCGTCTTCAGCATGGACGGCGATATGGCGCCATTGAAGGAGCTTGTCGAGTTGAAGCGGCGTTACCGTGCCGTTTTGCTCGTTGACGAAGCGCACAGCGGCGGCGTGTTCGGGCCGAACGGCGAAGGGTTGCTTCACCATTTCGGGCTTGAGAAGGAAGAGGATGTGATCGCCATCGGCACCTTCAGCAAAGCGCTTGGCAGCTTTGGAGCGTATGTAACGGGAGAGCCGTGGCTTGTCGAGTACTTGGTCAACAGCGCCCGCAGCCTGATTTTTACAACCGCCTTGCCCCCGGCTGTCCTCGCCGCCAATGAAGCCGCCATTCGCATCGTCCAATCCGAGCCGGAGCGGCGCGAGCGGCTGCATGCCTTAAGTGAAAGGTTCCGCGCCAAGCTGAAGCGGCTTGGGTTTGACACAGGCGGCAGCGAGACTCCGATCGTTCCCGTGATCGTCGGTCCGAACGATCGGGCTGTGGCCATGAGCGAGTTACTGCAGGAAGCGGGCATCGCGGCTGTCGCCATCCGTCCGCCGACCGTTCCTGAGGGGACAGCGCGCATTCGTTTTTCCCTCACCGCCGCCATGACGGAAGAAGATGTTGAGATGGCAGTTGACCGCATCGCCTTGGCGGGGAAGCAGGTAGGGCTGATTTAGTTTGAGGGAGAAACGGGAAGGCATATGCCGTCCTTGCTGCTGGACGGCAAGCGCCTTAATTGTTTGTGCTTCGTTTTCAACATGTTGAACGCGGGCTCAGAAAAGCAAAAAACCAGCTGGATTTCCTTCCAGCTGGTTTCGATCGGGATGACAGGATTTGAACCTGCGACCCCACGCACCCCATGCGTGTGCTCTACCAAGCTGAGCTACATCCCGAAATGGATGGTGAGACATTTCCGATTATACAAGAAAAGCAGGACAAAATCAATGGCGAATTTTGCGTTGGTTGGAAAAAGGATGCAGTTGACAGGACAACGACATCCCCATTGTTTGCAAGCCGGCCCCAGATTTGTTTGGCCGTTTGATTGGCATTTGATTGACCGCGCCGTCGAGAGAACCGGCATGGAACGGCACATTCGGCTCAACAGCAAGGTTTCCCTATTTGAAAAGCTATGCGGAACCGTTCTTCTCGCCATAACTATCGGTTTAGGGAGACAAGGCTGTTTTGAAGTCATGCCGTTGACGAGGTGATTCGCTCCAGCTGTTCGCGAATGTTGCCGCGGCACAATCCGCCGTGGTAACAGACGACCGTCTCGATGTGAAAATCGAGCAATTTTTGCACCGAGCGCATCGCTTCTTTCATATCAAGCGTAAACGCCGGATTCGGTCCATAGAGCCGCCCGTCTTTCGCAGTGAGCGCGTCCCCGTCCCCAGCGATCAACAAGCGGTGTTTCGGCAATTAAACACCTTGGAAAACGAGCGCGGTGTCAATCGTTCCGATAACAGAATCGAACGTTTCTCCGCAGGCGATGATCGTCTCGGCGTATCGATCATTTTCGAGTGTGCACTGACGGATCGTTTTGTTGTATGGGTCGGCGATCCAGTATTCTTCCACTCCGTAGGCGCAGTACAAATCTTTTTTCAGCGTCACATCGATTTTGTATGTTGACGGGCTGACAACTTCGATGACGATGAGCGGCCGCCCCTTATAGCCGCCGATGATTTTTTCCGGCCGTTCGCAATAGACGGCGACATCCGGCTGGATAAACTCGTTCATCACTTTTCCGTTCTTTTCGAGTTTCACGGATAAGTTTGAAATCGGTTGACATTGGCTTTTTCCTTTGATCATGGAAACAAGATTGTCGCAAACGATTTGATGTTCCCATGACGGGGACGGGGACATGTTGATGGCTTCTTGCATGCTCCTCACCTCTTTTTCATTATACTTGAAACCGTTCTCCCTTGCCTACAACAGGTTGTTGAGAAAAAAGAAAACGCTAGGTTGCCGGGCAGCGTTCAAGTATACTAAAAAGAAAAGAGGAAAGGAGGCCGTTTTGATGCCGATGCCGGAAAAAGGGCAGCCGTTCACCTATGCGCAATACATGATGCTCGACGAAGATGTACGATATGAGGTCATTGACGGCCAAGTCTTCAACATGTCTCCCGCTCCGACGCCGAAACATCAGGCAGTGCAACGTGAATTGTTGGTGGAATTTGCGACATATTTGCGGGGGAAAGAATGCACCGTATTTGGCGCTCCGATCGACGTTTGTTTGGCGGAGAGAGATGATCCGGAACAAATTCGCGAATGGGTTGAGCCGGATCTTGTTGTTGTCTGCGACAAAAGCAAAATTCGTGAAAAACGAATTGTTGGCGTGCCGGATCTCGTTGTGGAGATTATTTCAAAATCAACGGTGCGCAAGGACAAAATCGTCAAATTTCACCGTTACGAGCGGGCAGGGGTGAAAGAATATTGGATTGTCGATCCGGTGAATGAGACGATTGATGTCTATGTGCTCGAAGAAGGGAGATTCCGCCACCAAGGGATGTATGTCCGCGATGATACGATTCCTGTCCGCATGTTTCCCGGATTTGCGATCGAATTGAAAAACGTGTTTAGTGAAGAAGAATAAGAAAAAACGGCTGCTGTTCAAACAGCAGGTTCAGGTTGCCGACTTGAGAGGAGCGGGGCGGTTTTTTGCCCCGGCGGTCCGCTTGGCGAGGGCAAAGCGCCCCCTGTCTGAAACCGCCGCTGTTTGAATCGTTTGGGCATAGAAACGGAAAAAATAGGCGATACTAACCATCGGTGATGCTTGTGTACAACCAAGAAGAACTGGCCCGCTTTGTCGAAGAAGCGAAGCAGTACGCCCGCTACGGAAAAGTAGCCGATTACATCCCCGCCTTGGGCAAGGCCGATCCGAACGAGCTGTCCATTGCGATCTACACGCCGGATGGGCGGGTCGTGGATGCTGGCGATGTGACAGTCAAGGTGACGCTGCAAAGCATTTCCAAAATTATTGCGCTCGCCCTTGTGCTGATCGACCGCGGCGAGGATGAGGTGTTCCATAAAGTCGGCATGGAGCCGACGGATTATCCGTTTCATTCCATTGCCAAATTAGAGGAAAAGCCTGCCAAGCCGCTGAATCCGATGATTAACGCCGGTGCGCTTGTCGTCACGTCGATGATTCAAGGCGGCTCGGTGTCCGAACGGCTGGAACGGTTGTTAGCGTTCGTCCGCCGTCTCGCTGGCAACGAACGCATCTCGTACTCCGACGAAGTGGCCCGCTCCGAATTTGAAACAGCGTTTTTAAATCGTTCGCTTTGCTATTTTCTAAAGCAGCATGGGATGATTGACGAAGATGTCGAAGAACTGATGGATTTGTACACGAAGCAGTGCGCCATCGAAATGACATGCATCGACTTGGCGCGCATCGGCTTGGTGCTCGCGCTTGACGGACGCGATCCGTGCTCGGGTGAGCCGCTCATGCCGCTTGATGTCGCCCGCATTTGCAAAACGTTCATGGTCACGTGCGGCATGTACAACTCATCAGGTGAATTTGCCATCAAAGTGGGCATTCCGGCGAAAAGCGGCGTCTCGGGCGGCATTCTCGCCGCCGTGCCCGGGCGGTGCGGCATCGGCATTTTCGGCCCCGCTCTCGATGATAAAGGGAACAGCTTGACCGGGGTGAAACTGCTCGAGCGGCTGTCGAAAACGCACTCATTAAGCATTTTTTAAGGAGGAAATCACGATGAAAACATTTACGGTCCAATTTCACCGCGAAGATGACGTCGAAGCGATGAACGTCGGCAAATTGAGCCCAGAAGAGTTTGACAAGGCGACCGAAGGCGGGACGCGGCATCTGTTTGACCTTGACACGAATATCGGCTATTTCGTCTTTTTTGACGCTGAGGACAATGAAGGCAAGGTCTCATATTTAATGCTTCAATACGAAGAAGACAACGAGGACCCGAGCGCGTGCTACAGCTTTGAGCTCAAAGACTTTTACGAATTTATGGCGCTTTATTTAAACGACCTAGAATTCGCCGACGAAGAAGAAATGGCGGAAGGCAGCGAAGAGGAATACGGCCCGATCCACCATTTGGCCCATTTGCTTTACCATATCGTCGAGGAAGGGAAGGGAGTGGAGGTGTGAGGCATATCCCAAGCAAAACGGCTTGGGGTTCTTTGTTTATATGACAAAAAAAGAATTTAGGGGCTTGACGAAAGATTTTGCGGCGATGTAAGATGGTTTTGTAATCGATTACATAAATAAAAAGAAGCCGGCGAAGCGGATAGGGGAGCGGCGATGATGGACAAGTTGCCTTCGTTGCCAAAGAGGAAAGTGTAAACGATGCGTGTTCGTTCGGCTTCGTCGAGAAAAGGACGGACAAGTGAAAATAACGGTTGTTCATTCATTTTTATGTAATCGATTACAAACAATCGATGCATAGACAAGCAGTGGGGGATGCCAAGTCAAAAGTCAATGGATGTCATGTCCAGGGGGTGATTCGGGCAATCGAAGCAACCACCATACGCGATGCCATGTGGTGTTTGACAAATCAAAAATCTAAAGGGGGAGAACGACGATGAAAAAGGCTTTGAAATCATCCGCGATTTTGTTAGCGCTTACGATGGGGCTCGCGGCATGCTCCGGCGGCCAAAGCGCCAGCGATGCGGGCAAAGACAGCAAAAAAGAAGAAGGAAAAACAGGCCAATCCGAAAAAGTCGTGAAAATTGTCTATGCCCGCGGCCAAGATTCCACGAAAGCCACAGAAAAAATCATCGAAGCGTTCGAGAAAGCGCATCCGAACATCGATGTGGAATTTCGCGAAATGCCGGCTGACACCGGGAAGCAGCATGATGCGTATGTCACGATGTTAAATGCGCAGTCGTCGGAGATCGATGTCATGGATCTCGACGTCATTTGGCCGGCTGAGTTTGCTCAAGCAGGCTATACGCTGCCGCTCGACCGCTTTATTGAAAAAGACGGCATTGACCTCAGCAAATACAACCAAGGGGCGCTTGCGGCCGGCAACTTTAACGGCAAGCAATGGGCGATGCCGAAATTCATTGATGCCGGCATGCTGTTCTATCGCACCGACCTTGTGCCGAAGGACAAAGTGCCGAAAACATGGGATGAACTGTTAAAAGAGGCGAAAGAGCTGAAAGGAAAAGGCGGCACGAAATTCGGCTATTTGATGCAGGCCAAACAATACGAAGGATTGGTGTGCAACGCCGTTGAATTTATCGCCTCTTATGGCGGGCAAATCGTTGATAAAAACGGAAATGTCGTGATCAACAGCCCAGAAACGATCAAAGGGCTGAAGAAAATGGTGGAAATCGTCAAGTCCGATGTTGTGCCGAGCAACATCACCACATTCACCGAACCAGAGTCGCATACAGCGTTCATTGAAGGACAATCGCCGTTTATCCGCAACTGGCCTTATCAATACGCGCTAGCGAACGACAAAGAACAATCGAAAATCGTCGGCAAAGTCGGCGTGGCTCCGCTTCCGGCCGGGGACAAAGGTTCGGCTGCCGCGCTGGGCGGCTGGATGACTGCGATCAACAAGTATTCGAAACATCCGAAAGAAGCATGGGAATTTGTCAAATTTATGACGGGGCCGGAGGGGCAAAAAATTTCCGCGATTTACGGCGGTTTAGCGCCAACGCTTCCGGAATTGTTTAAAGACCCGGATGTCTTAAAAGCCAATCCGTTCTTTGCGGAAGAAGGGTTTGTCAATGCGTTGAACGCCGCCGTGCCGCGCCCGGTCGTCCCGAACTATCCGGAAATTTCGGAAATCATCCAAATTAACGTATCCAAAGCGCTGGCCGGGGAGCTGACGGTCGAACAAGCCGTGGCCAATATGGAAAAAGAAATGAAAGCAGCCTTGAATAAGTAAGGCGAATGGCTTGGCCGGCGCTTGCGGCCGATCTGAATCCGGCCAACGCCGGCCAATCCCCCATCAGCCAAACAAAGAACGCGATTTTGTTCCACCACTTTCGGTTCATTAGCCTTCAGGCCGCCATCTGCCCGGTGCTGAAGGCTAATATCCTTTTCCAAGCAGAAGGGAGAGAACAGCGATGAGGAATGAAAAGCGAATGGAGCGCCTACTAGGCTATTCGCTTGTCGCGCCGGCCATGCTGCTCATTTTGGCGATTGCCATTTGGCCCGTTATCCAGTCCTTTTATTACAGCTTGTTCGACTATCGGCTCAACGACCCGACCAAGTCGTCGATTCACTTGAGCTACAGCCTTGATCTTGAAGGATATCTGCAAAACTATCCGTTCCTCAAGAGCGCTCTCAAGCAAGAAATGGCAACAGCGGATGGGCAAACGAAACAGACGCTGGCGCAAATCGAACAAAAACTCGCGAAACTGGACGCGGCGATCCGTTCCGATGATCAAGTGGCGAAGCAATATGACAAAGTGAACGAAGTGCTCGACAATTTCGGGACGCCAAGTGATGAGCTGAAGATCGCCGAGCTGGACAAACAGACGGCCGAGCGGTTGACCGTCACAGTTCATGATGTCGTCGAGACGCTCAAGAAGATGAAAAAAGCAGGAGAACTGAAACAAGCCGATAAGGTCGTCGGCTTGGCCGAAGGGCTCGAAGGGGTCGTGATCGAGCCGAACTTTGTCGGCCTCAAACATTACAAGGACAGCTTCAGCGACATGCGCTTATGGAAAGCGTTATGGAATACGACGTTCTTTACGGTGGTGTCGGTCGCCATTGAGCTTGTGTTGGGGCTCGGGATTGCGTTGCTCATCAATAAGGCCTTTTTTGGCCGCGGGCTTGTGCGGGCGACGATTTTGATTCCGTGGGCGATTCCGACGGCCGTATCCGCGCTTATGTGGAAATTTTTATACGATGGACAAAACGGCATTGTCGCCCACTATTTCGAAACGGTCGGCCTTGTCGACCGGATGGGGGATTTGCTGACGACGGAAGCGGGGGCGATGTTTGCGGTCATTTTTGCCGATGTATGGAAGACAACCCCGTATATGGCGCTCTTGCTGCTCGCCGGGCTGCAAACGATCCCGAGTTCGTTGTATGAAGCCGCCTCGATCGACGGAGCCACCAAATGGCAGCAATTCACGAAAATCACGCTGCCGCTGTTAAAATCGAGCATTTTAGTGGCGTTGTTGTTCCGCACGCTTGATGCGTTCCGCGTGTTCGATTTGATTTACGTCTTAACCGGCGGGGGGCCGGCAAACTCGACGGAGACGATTTCGATTTTAGCCTACAAAGTCATGTTCTCGCAGACGAATTTCGGTGCGGGATCGGCGCTCGCTGTCATCGTGTTTCTCTGCGTGGCGGTGATTTCCATGATCTATATTCGCTGGCTTGGGAGAGATTTGCTGTCTGATGGCTCCAGCGTCAAACGATAACGAAGGGGTGAGACGATGCAAAAAAAAGCTGGTCCGTTCTTTTACGTGTTTTTGGCCCTGTTTGTGTTCTTTGTAATGTTTCCGTTTTTATGGGTTTTGCTCAGTTCCGTTAAGCCGCTCAGCGAATTGTTTGGCGACAAAGCGTTCAATTGGTTTACGAGCCATCCGACCTTGAAATCCTATGTGTCGGTATTTGTCAATTACCCGTTTTTGCGCTATTTATGGAACAGCACGGTCGTTGCGACCATTACGACGGTGTATACGGTATTTGTCGCCACGTTTGCGGCTTATGCGATCGCGCGCCTCGAGTTTAAAGGCAAGACCGTCATTCTCGGCTTGGTGCTGGCCGTATCCATGTTTCCGCAAATTGCCACCATTTCTCCGATTTACATGTTTGTGAAAAAGTTCGGGTTGACGAACAGCTACTTGGGATTGATCATTCCGTATACGACGTTTGCCTTGCCGCTCTCGATCTGGCTGCTCGTCACCTTTTTCCGCAAGATTCCGTTTGACTTGGAAGAAGCGGCGAAAATGGACGGGGCGACGCCGATGCAAACGTATTTTAAAGTCATTTTGCCGCTCGCTGTGCCAGGGGTGTTTACGACATCCATTCTCGTCTTCATTGCCGCATGGAACGAGTTTTTGTTTGCGTTGACGATCAATACGGCGGAAAAATACAAAACCGTTCCGGTCGGGATTGCCATGTTCCAAGGCCAGTATACGATCCCGTGGGGCGAAATTTCCGCGGCCACCGTGATTGTGACGATTCCGCTCGTCATCATGGTGCTGTTGTTCCAGCGCCGCATCGTTTCCGGGCTCACGTCCGGCTCGGTAAAAGAATAAGGAACCAACACGACAAAGGATGCCAGGCGAGCATCCTTTTGTTTTTTGCGGCAACACCAATTTTAAAACACGAAACAGAGAAGGAGCAGTTCTATCAGCTCCACTCCGTTCATATGTTAATGGCAGACGTCTAGCGGGGAGGGATGCGTAAAAGCCAAAGATATAAAAGATATATACGATTAATATTCTGAATATTAACAAAAATGGCGATAGCAGCCGGGAAAGGGGGTGGAATTTGATTTTACTCTTTTTTGCACCAATCAAGGGGAGGGGAAGGCGTGCGATTTGACCGTCCGTTTGAGCAGTATGTGGTAGGCGAACGCCATCGTTCGCGCGGGCGGACGATTACGGAAGCCGATATTGTACAGTTTGCCGGCGTTTCCGGAGATTTTTATCCGCTGCACATGGACCGGGAATATGCAGAGCGGACGCCATTTGGCGAACGGATCGCCCATGGGATGCTGACGCTGTCGGCGGCGACGGGGCTGTGGGTGATGGAGCCGGGATGTGTTCTCGCTTTTTACGGCATCGATGCGCTCCGTTTCGTCCGTCCCGTGAAGATCGGCGACACGATTTACGTCGAGTCGGAAGTGAGGAAGTTAACGGAACGGGACGAGACGGCCGGGCTGGTGACGGTGCATCAACGGATCGTCAACCAGCGCGGAGAAACGGTCGTCGATGCGGTTGTGCATGTGCTTGTAGCGCGGGAAGGAAATGCCTCTGCAAGAGGTTAGCGGCAAATGGGAGGTTTCTAGAATCGGTTGCAAGCGGTTTCAAAGAAGGGTAAAGATGATTCTTGAGAAAATGGGCCTTATTGATCGATTTTTCCTGCTGTCAGATCAAATGAAAGGGAAGGAGTGTTGCCGATGGCGATGTCAACGATGGATGCGGCCGAATTGAAACGCCAAAAAAAGCGGGCCGCCATATCGAGTGTGGTCGGCACGACGATTGAATGGTACGATTTCTTTCTCTATGGAACGATGGCGGCTCTCGTGTTTCCGCAATTATTCTTTCCACAAGGAGATTCGTACGTCGCATTGATGCAATCTTTTACGACCTTTGCTTTAGGATTTATCGCCAGGCCGGTCGGCGCCGCGATTTTCGGCCACTTTGGAGATCGGATCGGACGCAAGGCGACGTTGGTGGCCACCTTGCTTTTGATGGGGCTGGCGACAGCGTTTATCGGTTTGATGCCGACGTACGAACAAGTCGGCTTATGGGCGCCGGTGTTGGTGACCGCGCTTCGTCTTATTCAAGGCATTGGCGTCGGCGGGGAATGGGGCGGCGCCATTTTGATTGCGATGGAGTGGGAAGAAGGCAAACGGCGCGGATTTATGGCATCGTTGCCGCAAATGGGTGTGCCGTTTGGGCTGTTGTCCTCTTCCCTTGTGACGACGCTCATGTTGGCGGCGGGCGGCGACAGCTTTTATGCGTGGGGATGGCGCGTTCCATTTCTCGTCAGCTTCCTTCTCATCGCCGTCGGGTTGTATATCCGGCTGAAAGTGCTCGAATCGCCGCTGTTCCAAGAAGCGATGAAAAAACAAGAAACGAGCAAGATGCCGGTCGGCGAAGTGCTGGTCAAGCATCCGCGCGAAATTCTTTGGTCGGCGCTCGCCCGGGTGATTGAAAACGGGTCGTTCTATATTTTTGTCACGTTTATCGTCAGCTATGGGACGACATTTTTGGGGATGGAAAAAAGCATTTTCGTCAATGTGACGATTATCGCCGCGGTGATCAACGCGCTTTCCATCGTGTATTCCGGGCATTTATCCGACCGGTGGGGCCGCCGCCGCGTCTACATGACGGGAACGATTTTGCTTATGCTTTGGGCGTTTCCGTATTATTGGCTTGTCAATACGAAAAGTGTCGGGCTCATCTTTTTGGCGACGGTCGTGGCCATGGTGTTCCACGGCATGCTGTATGGCCCGCAGGCGGCGATGATCGCGGAAAACTTCCCGACGCGGCTCCGCTACAGCGGCGCTTCGCTCGGCTACCAATTGGCTTCCATCATTGCCGGCGGCCCGGCGCCGCTCGTGAGCACGTGGCTGCTGCACAAATACGGCAGTGCAACGGCCATCTCCTTCTATATTGTTATCATGGGCTTGATCTCGCTGGCCGGGGTGAAAATGCTGCAAGACCGTGCTCGCCAGACGATTGACTAATCGGACATCATTCCATTGCGGGCGCCTTTGCGTTCAGGCAAGGGCGCTCTTTCACGTCGCCTGCCCGCGGTGCGGACGGGCGGATATGTTTGCTTTAACTAATCTCCGAAAGAAGTCTCCCACTTCGAAACGTGGTGAAAGTGGGAGATGAATTTCGGTTAGGCGCAGG
>NZ_BCQG01000077.1 GCF_001544315.1 Geobacillus jurassicus NBRC 107829 | reverse complement strand
CACCTAATCCTTGCAGAATCCTTCGCTGATCAGGGGTGAGCGGTTTCCCCAGCCTGTGTTGGATTTGCCCATCCGGCAGTTCCAACAGGACGACTCTGACATACCAAAACAATTGAAAAATCGCTTGTCCGGTTGGCCGGGTCAATTTCCGGCCTCCTGCGCCCTTTAACGGGCGTTCAGGTGTGATGAACTGACGCACTCGGCGCTGGAAGACGCGATAAATGGCCAAGGCCAGCAGAAACAAATAGCCCAATACCGCCACTCGTTCCGGTTTTTTGACGTAAATTTCGTCCGTAAAGAACGGATCTTTTAGGAAGGAGAAGTTCATTTCCACCGAGATCTGCCCTTTATACAGCTTCAAGATCTCTTGGGCATCCATGGGTTGGCCCTTCCATTCCTTTGGAACAGTCGTGACGAGGACAAACCGGGACGCTTTCCGTCTCGCCTGCTCCCACGCGTCTTGGTTGAATTCCACGCGTCTTGGTTGAATTCCACGCTCAGCCGAAGGGTGTACAGCGTCTCCATTTCCGGTTCCGCCCCTTTTTTCGGCCGTCCACGCCGTTTTTTCGGACGCACGATCTCTTCGACCGCGGCCTCCACTCGATGGAACCGGGGACGAAGGGATGCCTTTAGGGACGCCAAGGCTTGTTCGGCGCCTTCCCGGCAAGAGAAAGGATGACGCTCCCAACGGGCTTGTTCCTCGCGAAGAAGCTCCGCTTCTTTGGTTCGTTCTGTTTCGAGCGTCTTTCCTTTCCGTTGGTCGAGGGCGCTTGATTCGACGACGATCAGCCGTACGGGTTGGCCTTCATATGTTGAGGCCGTTTCCCATACCCGGTACGTGGCGCCGTTTTTCTCGGCCAGCGCAAAGGGGGCGCTCCACGCCGAATCGGGTTGGGCATCCGCCTCCGAAAGCGCCGTTTTGACAATCCGGAGCGACGACGGCCCTCTCGTGATCAAAAAGGCGTTGGCGGCTTTCGTTTGCGCCAGCGTGTCCTTCGTCATCGCAGCGGAATCTGCCACGTAAATCCATTCGTCTTCGATCTTCGCTTCCCTCAGCTGCTCATGGACTCGCGACAACACCTCGGGATTCCACGTTTTGTCCGGCACGTTGCCGTCGTGCACGTCGCCGTAAAACGGAATGCCGTCCTCGTTGCCGATCAGGCCGAATCCGATCTGCTTTTGCCAGCGATGATGGCGGTTATAGCCATAGGTGATGTGCAACCCATCCGACGAATCGGATTCATACGCACCGTAAACCGTCTTGTCCGTCGTATCCGCGTGAAAGACACGGAGAGGGAGGCCTTCTTTCTTGTAGATTTGCACCAGGCAAGACGAAAGGACTTGATGGATATTGGCCTCATACAGCCGGTCCAAATGGCGAGCAATGGCATCGTCGTTGAACCAAGACGGATCCAATCCTGGCCGGATCAGCTTGGGCAAGTCGATGTCATGCGCCCACCGTTCCAAATGAACGAGGGCTTGCCGGCCGCTCAAGATATCCAAGAGAAGCAGCCCGACCACATCACTGGCTCGGGTTTGGCATTGAGGATCCACCGGAACCAGCCGGTCAATCAGCTGAGGGAGGCCAAGATCTTTGAAAATGGTACTTATTATATTCAAATAGGAACTTTCATAAATCGCCCGAATTCGAACGTCCATGATGGAAAAACTCCTTTGCATTCCTTGTGTGTCAAGGACCTATTCGACACCGGGATGAAAAAATCCTCCCGATTTTGGTCGAGAGGGTGCGAAATGTGAGTCAAAAGCCCCTTTTTTGATGAAATTCAACCGAAGTATGTGAAAGAGACCACCTCTGAAACCCTTGGTTTTACCGGGTTTTTCGTGGTGGTCTATTTTTCCATGTTGCCCCAGATAGGAGCATTACCGCTCTTTTGGGCCGGCCCCTTCCCGCATATAAGGGGACATCTCACATTTAGCATCCTTCCGAATCACAACGTCAGAAAGATTTTTCGCACCCATCATCGAACAAATCCTCGACTGCAGATAGACAAATCGCACCACGATCACGTTTCGCAGGACGCTGTGAAGACGTTCGGACATCACCGGGTGACCAGTTTATGGATTATACCCTTGAATACTCGGAAGAGATGTGACAGCGCCTATATACAAATCTGGGCGAGGGGTTAACCTTTTAGGGTGCATTTATACACTTTTTCGAAACTGTATTGGCCTGATATTCGTGATAGATATCAATTAAGGATAACGCTAATGCGAGATGCAGCCATTGATACCATATATAAAAAATGCTGCTGGAACTTAAACTAGAAAAAATAAAACCAATAAAACTCAACAAGAAATAGGAAGCGTAACGCGAATATACTCGTGAGTTCACCTTTTTCTGCACCCACCTAAGATGGACGAGCAGTCCCATGAACATCGCTGCATATAGCACAAAGATAAACAATCCATAGTTAGCTACGAGCTCAATCCACCAGTTATGGGCATTGAAAATCCCGCTTATCCCTTTACCAGAGGTCATCATATAAACATTTGTTTCAAAGTTGCCAGGGCCAATTCCTAAAAGATACGAGTTCTTTACAAATTCAATACCTTTAGAAATAAGTTCCCTCCGAATCGCCGCTGAACCGGAGCCGGTAGACAACTGATACATTATCAGTTCATATGCATGCTGTAAATATCCGCGGAAAAGGGTCAATATAGCCAAACCGGATAAAACAAGAACCATAAGGTGATATTTCATATTCCTTGCAGTTTTTCTTTCCAGCCAAAGACCTGCAATAACTTGAATGAACAGCGCTATTAGGCAAACCCGTGAATCATTTGCCATTACGATATAAAAAATCATTATGAAAAACAACAAGTTTACCGCTCTTTCAATGCGTTTTTTGTAAAATATGTTCAACAAAAACATTGGAGCCACTAGTACCAAATAAAAAGAAAAGTCGTTTTCATTATAAAATACTGCGGTAGCTCTTTGAACATTATGATACAGCTGAGGCTCCAGAACTACCCTGGAAGTCGGAAAGTGGATATTAAGGGTTAATTCTGCAACTCCATATACAATGAAAAAAACGGCCATACAATAAAGAAATTGGTTGAGTCGCACAAATATACGAATAGAATCCAAAAACATTAACATCGTATATATTAGGACAGCGAAAAGTCCTAAATAATACACTTGTTTTATAGCTGAAGTTTTATCAATTGCCCATGTAGTTTGCAACAAACCGTATAAAATCCATGTGATAAGGAAGAGCAAGACAGCATTGATATATCCGGAATGACTAACAATGATTTTTCTATCCTTTAATTGTTTCGCTATCAAAAAGGAAAATAACGCCAATAGTATAACCCTTAATAATGTAAGCGTCAAAGGGCCAATCTGAATACGAGGAAACAAAAAGTCAAAAAACGTCAAAAACGCAACTGCTACGGCTACTATTATATTTCGTCTACTCATAGCTCCCCCTTACTATTTATAGCTTTCACATACTCCTGAATTATTTTTTCACAAACCGAACTCTTTCCAAACCTTTCGTGGCAATCGGCAACAATCTCATCTTTGTTGTACTGATTGTAATTTGCCTTCATACGGATTAAAGCCTCTGTTAGCTCTTCCACATTTTCGCGTTCCACTAATAATCCGTTCTTCTGATTGACAATTATCTCTGGACCGCCGCATTTTGTCGCTATAATTGGTTTTCCGCACGCCAAAGCCTCTATGAACACAACTCCAAATGTTTCAAACCGGCTCGCTAATACAAATACATCACATTTTTGCATTTCCATTACTGCTTGTTCTCTCGATAATTCACCTAAAAAGGCAACCTGTTTTTCAATTCCCAAATCTACTGCTAATCTCTCCAAATTTCCCCTTTCTTCACCATCTCCTCCTATAATTAATTCCACCTTGTCACTTCCTTTAAAAGCCCTTGCAAAAGCTTTAAGCAATACATCAAAACCCTTCTTGTGCGTTAAAAAGGCCAAACTAAAAAATCGGAATTGATCATTTTTGCGGACAACAACACTCGGTTTAAAAAATGAGGTATCAACGATATTAGGAATAAGTACTATTTTTTCTTGTTTCGCATATTTCTTTAGCTCTTTTTTAAGACCAGGACCTACTACAATTATTCTTTTTGCTTCATGAAAAGCCTCTCGTATGAACGGCTTTTGATACTCTTTGATTAACCCCCTGACAAACGCTGTGGAATGCTCAGTTATAATCAAAGGAATTTTATACTCTTTAGAAATTTTCGCAGCGGCCCAACCACCCCAAAGAACAGAATGGGCATGAATAATATCCGGCTTTTTCCCCGCTTCAATCAACTTAACCAATATCTTTTTTAATTTCCAATAGTATATAATGCCTGAACCCCTTTTTATTTTTGGCAAAAAATTGTACTCCTTAATTCTATATGTTTCAACACCGTCCTCAATCTTGTGATAAAATCCCCTCTTAAATTTGCGTTTTTTTAGTTCCTTAAGACTGTGGAGCTCAGGATATGCAACAATTACCTCTAAACCTTGCTCTTGCAGTGCAATAGCTTGTTCTTTAAAAAAAATTCCTGCATTTGGCCTCTCTTCAGTTGGATACCAAGAAGGAACGATTAGTACTCTCAATTTTTTTCCCGCCTTATCAGTTTGTTCGAAAATGACTTGTAAAGCTCAATATCCATACGGTTAATGAATAGCAAAGAGAATACATCCGATCCTGTTGTACGGCAAAACAACCAAACTTTTAAGATAAATGTAAGGGAATACGCTACAGACGTCGCTGTTGCTGCACCGTAAAAACTCCATTTTGGAATAAAAAGGAGATTTAAAATAATATTTATGACAACAGTAAAGAGGGATGTATATAAGTTTAACTCTGGTTTTCCCCTTCCTGCTAGGTCATTGGACAAAATTCGCTCCGCTGAAAACAAAGTGATTCCTATCAATAAAATCTTGATAAGCTTTGAAGCCGCTTCATACTTCTCCCCGAACATAATGCCGATCAACAGGTCAGAAACAAAAAATAAACCTATTCCTACAACGATAGACAAGAACAGCACATTTCTTGTCACTTTTGCGGTAAGACCATTTCTCTCTGCATCATCTTTAGATGAAGAAATTCTAGGAAACAGCACAGCAGAAACCGGCTGGGATACTATCCACAGTTTTTCGGCTATGCTTACAGCAACATTATACACCCCTACTGCCATAGGGGATAGAAAATAGGAAATGATCAATATGTCAATCCTATAATTTAAAAAGGCTAGAATATTGCTCAAGTGGGCTTTGTATCCATACATTAAACAATCTTTTATGAATTCCTTGGACACATATTTCGCTCCAATAGGAATATGTCGTTTTTTTAAAAATACAATTAGCAGTAATAAAGGAGTGATAGCACTTGCTAAAAAAGAAGTTATTGCCCCCATTACACCCAGTTTTAAGAAAAGCACCCCAACTGCTAAAAACAGTAAATTTGCTATACTCCCACAAATTGAAACCAAATTAAATATTCCAAAAGCCTGCAATCCCTGAAAAACCGCCTGTAAAAAGGAAGTAACAAATAAAAATGGGAGAGAACTCAAAATTAAAAGTAAGTAGGCGACAGGAACAGATTTAAAAAAGACATCCTTAAATAAACCTATACATAATACACCGACAATTATCGAAATAACACTTATGACTAGCGCCAGGAAAACATTGGTGGATACGATGGTTCCTAACGAATATTTTTCTCTCCCAATATAATAAACGCTGGCAGAACTAATCCCTATATTTAGAAACGTAAATAACATGCTCGGCAACAAAACGACAAGAGTATAAATCCCCTGTTTTTCCGGACCTAAAGCCCTAGCGATAATGATCGACGAAGCAAATCCTAATAAAATCGCCAGTATATTTCTGTTGAAATTTAACAAGCTGTTCTTGATAAACCCATTCTGCATAGTATACTCATCCATTTCAACATCATATTTACAAAACACAAACACATCTACAGGACTCTTGACTTCATGAAAAGTCAGCCCAAAACGACGCACTTTTCCCGGATTGGAAACCTTTTAAAACCAGGTCTTTCCTAACGGCAAAAACACAATTGAGCCGAAAATCAAGGTTTTTCACCAGCTTTTTGGCTTATACACTTTTAGTGCCCAATAGTCCTCAACCAACAGGGGAAGAAAAACAACATTTCAACAATGATGCTACCCTATCCTCTTAAAATTTTCTTCAAATAATGCCACAAAAACACAACACCTACTCCAGACGCCACACCTATTATCACTGCAACTATAATGTTGAATAACGGGTCTGGAGAATCCTGACTTTTTGGTTCAACCGGTTCAGACAAGGTCGTGATTTTATTATCAATAGTTAGAGTCTCCAAAAACAAACTGAGTTGCTGTTGTTTGGATAGACATTCACGATATACACTAGCAGACGTTTTAATTTCGTTCATTAACCTGCCTAATGCAATTAAATCCTTCTCTGGAATATTATTTTTATTTTCCAGATACTTACTATCCAAGTTCACTATATATTGACTGTTGTCAGAAACCGCTGAATCAAGCAAAAATGGAACCGGCAACTGCCATTTCTGTGCTTTTTGATAATAATCTTTTAGTAAACGCTGCAATTCCTCTTTTTGCAGTTTAACTTGCATCATAAGTTTTTGATTATCGGACTTAACTCGATCCCTCATTTCCTTCAATAACATTTCTTTAGAAGCCGACAAAATAGAATCAAGCAATTTTTTTGCATCGGCAGGATTCGAAGCCTTTAACGTGATATTTATTAAATTTGTATTTTGCGGGTTTTCAACTAACAAGTTAGACTGGACTTGTGAGACATTATAATGTTGGAGTCCGCTTTGTTCCACGGCTTCCTCAATAACCTGAGGCGATTTTATATATTCCATATAAACGGTTGGAGTCAGCATTTCATTGAAATAAACATCCGTTTCTTGCAATGGTTTACCTGTTGTCAATCCATTGTTTACGGAAACAGTGGCTCTCACTGAATAAACAGGCTTTATCCAAACAAAGCTTGCTAATGCTGCCACAAAAACAGCAACTAACGTAACACCTACAATAATCCACTTGTATTCGAAAATAACACGTACCAATTCCACTAAGTCAACTTTCTTCCGCATAAATTAATAACTCCCTTTTATTTTTAATCTTGACGAAAAACAGATTTTTTAATCATCCTATCTCTCCAAATAACCTTTGCAAAGCACCTTGCCCCTTCTCTCATTATTCTAAAATTATCTATGTTCTTTATTCAACTGGAAATTCCCTAACACGCTCGTCATGCCCTATATTTGATATTGTTTGCTGTTTTCCCATCTCCTTCCATATTCTCGCAACAGCTATACAATCAAAACAGGAAAACGAACAAAAGTCCTCTTTCCTCTATTGCGATCGTTCACTATTTTTTCTTTTCTATTCACAGCCCCTCCCCAATTGGAAATCTGGGATATCACTGCTTTTTGATTCGGTCAAAATCGCCCGAAAACCCGTGTATAATATTTACAAATTCTCTTATTTCGTCATAGATAAATCCAGAAACCTTTAGGGAGAAATAATTTATCCCTCCCTTCTATCATATATTAAGGTGTATCCGTTTTTCATCGATCCCCGAGTTTATCGAGCAGGTCATCAACAATTCGCTTCCATGAGTATTGCTCGACCGCCAACTTTCGTCCGTTTTCCGACATCTTTTCGTAATCCTCTCTCGAAAGGCAAGCCAATTCCATAACTGCTGCAGCGATCCGTTCAGGTTTTTCAGGGGGAGCAATCTTTCCGCAATGATGCGTCTCTAAAATCTCTGCGCTCTCCCCTTCACCGCAATACAGCACCGGGGTGCCAGTGGCAATCGCCGGGAAAATTTTCGACGGCCTCGCCCCTTTAAACAAATCAATGTTGCGCAGGGAAACGATGCTGTAATCAGTGATCGAGAAAATCTCCGGCATCCTCTCGACCGGAACCGATCCATAAAACGTCGCGTTGTCAAGGCCAAGCTCTTCTTTTAGCGCCATCAGCTTTTCCCGCTCTTGGCCGTCGCCGACAAACAGGAAATGCACCCGCTCATCTTTCATTTTCACGATGGCCGCCGCCCGCAACACCGAATCAAGCCCTTGGGCGTATCCCATCGTTCCGGCGTACGTAAACACCACTTTTCCTTCAAGCCCCAGTTCCGCAAGCAACTCCTTGTTCTTCGGCATCGGCCGAAACACATCCGTATTGACGCCGTTCGGCAATAAAAAGACGTCCTCAGGCGCCTTCCCATGCGCAATCATATAATCGCGAATGCCTTCTGTCGCCGCGGCGATTTTCCACGCCTTCCGATATAAAAACAGTTCAAGCCATCTCGCCATGCGGATGAACAGCCGATTTTTCAAAATGCCAAGCTCAACGGCCGATTCCGGCCAAATGTCGGCGACGTTGAAGACAAACTTCGCCCGCTTGAGCTTTGCGCCTATATATCCTGTGATCCCTAAAAACAACGGCGGGGAATTGCAAATGACCACGTCCGTCGGCTTCGATTTCACAAGCAACGAATAAAACGAGCTGAACGTAAACGAAAAATACGAAGCGAGCCGTTTCCAAAAGCTCCCTTTCGGCGACGGGTAAATCCATGTCCGATGAACGGGAATGCCATCCCACTGTTCAAACATGTAAAACCGACCACGGTATGGCTCCGGGATGACGCCGTGCGGATGATGCGGAAACGCCGTAAGCACTTCCACTTGATGCCCCCGTTTGATCAGTTCTTTGCTCACCTCATACACACGAATTTGCGGCGCGCCTGTTTCCGGCGGAAAGTGTTGGCATAGGTAAATGATCCTCATGACCCGCTCCACATCGCTTTCCTACCGAACAACAAACACATGTTCCACTTTAAGCGCCAAGAGGCGAGCGCAAACGAAGCAGGGAAAGAGGATAATGCTTCCTCGACACCGTACCGATGTCCGCGACTGAATAGTCGTTGCCGCGAACCGACGGCCATCACGAGCTTGCCAACGCAAAGCCGCCGGCTTCGCGGCTTGGCCTCCGCCCTCGACATGACGGCTTTGTTTCTCATCGACTCCCTCCACCGCCTTTCAACGTTTGTTCATACAATCGGATCATGCGCATCGCATTTTCCGCCCAAACGTAATGTTCATGGACATGGTTGACGCCGTTTTCTCCCATTCGTTGCCGCAGCCTCTCATCAAGCAGCAGCCGTTCGAACGCCCCCGCCAGCTTTTCTGGACTGTTTTTCGGCACAATCAACCCCGTTGTTCCCTCACGGACGACTTCCGGCAGTCCGCCGACGTTGGAGACCACAACGGGAACGCCGCACGCCATCGCCTCGACGGCGGCAACGCCAAAACTTTCGCTGTCTTCCGTCGAAGGCACGGCGAAAATATCCATTTGATTGATATACAGCGGCACTTGTTCGTTCGGGACTTTGCCGGCAAACGTCGTCACGGATTGGATGCCGAGGCGGGCGCACAGCTCCTCGTATTCACTCCGCTGCGGCCCGTCGCCGACGATCAACAGCTCCGTTTGCGGATAGCGCTTGTGCACGGTGGCAAAGGCCCGGATCAAATCGGCGATCCCGTACTTGTCGGAAAGAGCTTTCACCGTGCCGATCGTCACGGTCCGTTTCGGTTGTTTCGGCAATGGTTTGAAGCGGGTGACATCAACCCCAAACGGCGTCACTTCGATCGGTTTATCCGTATATTTTCCCGTTTCTTTCGCCATCACATGGCTTGTCGAACAAATGACATCCGCCCGTTGCAATGTATATTCCAGCATTCGTCGATTCCAACGATTGGTATTGGGAAACTGATACACATCGCGCCCCCAGACGGAGACGTAAAACGGATGATACCCCGTAAGCGCCCCGATCAACCCGTAGCTGGAGGCATAATGGGCGTGCAAAATATCGGGTTGAAACGAAGCGAGCCAGCGCTTCAAGGCAAAAACAGTGGAAAAATACGACAACTTCCCCGGCAGCCATTTCGGCAACACGACTGTCTCGACTTCTTTCGCTTGTTCCGGCCCGTAATGGTCTTTAAACGTCACCACTTTCACATCGATGCCTTGCGTTTGGTAAAAGCGGGCCCACTTATGCGTATGGATTGATTTGCTTGGAGCCAATAAGGCGACTTTCATCGGAGCCCCCCCACCAACGTTTCCTTCACCTTTTCCACTCTCGCTTCCCATGAATGTTTCGCCATAAACGTCTGAGCAATGCGCGAGCGGCATTCCTCGAGTACGTCAGCCATCTTGGCGATCGCTTCCGCCATCGACGCGGGGGTGTCATCGCAAATGACGCCGTACCCATCCGCTTCAATCAACCGCTTTTGCGCCGGGCAAGCGGTGGCGACAATCGGCAAGCCGCTCGACAAGTAGTCGACGAGCTTAACCGGGACGGAAAAATCGTTGTATTCGCTCCTCCGCCGCGGGATGAAGGCGAAATCCATCTCCGCATACAAACGGTCGAGCGCTTCGCCGCTGACGTGCTCGACGCGCACTTGCAAGGCGGCAAGCTCCTCTTTCACCGCAAGCGGCTGTCGCTCGTACTCGTCTTTTCGGCAGACGACGGTGAGCGAAACGAGCGGCTCACGGCGATTGGCCAAGCGAATCGCTTCCAGCAGAAGCGGAAGCCCATAGTCGGCATTGTTGATGCCTCCGACATAAATGGCGTTCAACGGTTCCTTCACCCTCGCAAACCGCTGAAACGGCTTTTGTTTCCCGCCAGGCGGCAAATCGGCCATCGGACGTCGGATTGCGACGTACGCTCCCATTTCGAGGCTTGGCAAAAAGATGACATCGCAGTACCGTTCGTAAAACCGCTCTTCCCAACGGTACACCATTTGCATGAGCGTTTTTTTCCAACCGCGAAGCGGATATAAATCAGGAAACTTCCAGTAGACGTCGCGGTAAAAGACGCCAATGGGAACGTTGCGATCTTTCAAGTAGCGGAGCACATCTCGATCGACGAACGGACGCTGCGGCCGATGCCCGGGGTCGGTGAGCCAAAGCGGAATCGTCTGGTTTTCCATATAACAAAACCAAACATCATCGAGCTTGCCTTGGCTGCGCAACTTTTGGAATTGCTTCGCCCGCTCCGCTGACGTGCCGGCGATCAAAAGAACTTCCACTCCCTGCTTCGTCCCCCAGCGCAAAAACGCCTGATGCATTTCATACGGGCGCAGCTTTGAGCCGCTGTTTCGTTCCTCGGCGAGTGAAAACGGGTAATAAATCAATACTGTTTTCATCATTCATCCCTCATCCGTGATTCGCCTTTTCCCTATTTTCCCTACAAGCCATGTCCGTAAATCCCCGTGCACGCGCAGCCATAACGCCATTCCGCCAAACAACGCCACGAGCAGCACCCAAGTTGGATTGAACAAAAAAATCGGTAAATCCGCCAACGATCGTGCGGGGAATATTAAATGGAAAAATAAACGAACAAACTTAAAAACAAAGGATTTTTTGGCAGCCGTAAAAAGCGCGTGATGGCAAAAATATTGCGGAACAGCACGTTTCCGGCAAAATGGCGCGAAGCCTCAATACGCAGTGCGGCCAGGCTCTCGTCCGTCCCTGTCAGGAGCGCAAAAACCGGAATCGTCGGCGTTTTCCAAATCATATACGCAATGGCAACAAAACTGAGCAGCGACAGCGCCAAAAACGCATAAAACACTTGGTCACCCGTCGCTCCGGTCAGCGGAGAAAGCGGCTTTTGCAAATAGGCGTGAAACTCCTGCCTGGCTTCAAATCCGCACAACCTTGAAACGACTACCATTGCCAGCGGGAACACGATCATGACAAAGCACACGACGACAAATCCAATCCGCCGATATTCTTCGGGCCGAAACAACTTGCGAATCATGTAGTAATCGTCCATTCCCAATGAGATCAGCAACGCCCCGATGAAGCTCGACAGAAGGAACGAGTAATAGTACACAATCGACACGAGGTTGGGCGTCGTCAAGGAAAGCGTCCCCGCTGCATAGCGAAACATCAAAGTGGAGGCGACGAGAACCATCAACCAGATCAACACGTCCAAGATGCCAACGCACCCTTATCGCTGTCCGATCGCCGCCACGATTTTCTCTGCCGCATGCCCGTCGCCAAAGACGTCCGCATAAACGGGGGCGACTTCCTTGTGAACCGCCGCGACGATCTTCTCACGGTCCGTGCCGGTTAAGATGTTCGCCCCGCTTCCGAGCGTTTCCACCCATTCGGTTTGTTCGCGCACCGTCACGCAAGGCACACGAA
>NZ_BCQG01000076.1 GCF_001544315.1 Geobacillus jurassicus NBRC 107829 | reverse complement strand
CAGCGCTGCTGTACGTATTGACAGCATGGAATCGACTCTGTATACAATAATAAATATTAGTCATACTCATTTCGTCACGACGGAAACGAATCGGAGGAACAGCCATGTTTGTCGATCAAGTGAAAATTTATGTCAAAGGCGGGGACGGCGGAAACGGCATGGTCGCGTTCCGCCGGGAAAAATACGTTCCGAAAGGCGGGCCGGCCGGCGGGGACGGCGGCAAAGGCGGCGATGTTGTCTTTGTCGTTGATGAAGGGCTGCGCACGTTGATGGATTTCCGCTATCAACGTCACTTTAAAGCTCCGCGCGGCGAAAACGGCATGTCGAAAAACCAGCATGGCAAAAATGCGGAAGACTTGATTGTCAAAGTGCCGCCCGGCACGGTCGTCATCGACGCCGATACGAACGAAGTGCTTGCCGATTTGACCGAGGCGGGGCAGCGGTTTGTCGTCGCCAAAGGCGGGCGCGGCGGACGCGGCAACACCCGGTTTGCGACGGCGTCCAATCCAGCGCCGGAAATCGCTGAAAACGGCGAACCGGGCGAAGAGCGCAACATCATTTTAGAGCTGAAGCTGCTCGCTGACGTCGGTCTTGTCGGGTTTCCAAGCGTCGGCAAATCGACGCTGCTGTCGGTCGTCTCCGCGGCCCGGCCGAAAATCGCCGAGTACCATTTTACGACGCTCGTCCCGAACTTGGGCGTTGTGGAAACGGAAGACGGGCGCAGTTTTGTGATGGCCGACTTGCCGGGATTGATTGAAGGGGCCCATCAAGGAGTCGGGCTCGGGCATCAGTTTTTGCGCCATATCGAACGGACGCGCGTCATCGTCCATGTCATCGACATGGCGGCGGTCGAAGGGCGCGATCCGTACAACGATTATCTCGTCATCAATGAGGAGCTGAAGCAGTACAACTTGCGCCTGACGGAGCGGCCGCAAATCGTCGCCGCGAATAAAATGGACATGCCAAACGCCGAAGAAAACTTGCGCCGCTTCAAAGAGAAAGTCGGCGATGCCGTGCCGGTCTTTCCGATTTCCGCGGCGACAAGGAAAGGGGTGCGCGAGCTGTTGTTCGCCATCGCCGACTTGTTGGAAACAACGCCGGAATTCCCGCTTCATGAACGGGAAGAGCCGGCCGTGCAGCGCGTCGTGTACAAATACGAAAAAGAAGAGCCGCCGTTTACGATCGCCCGCGCCAGCGACGGAGCGTTCATTTTGTCGGGCGTCAAAATCGAAAAGCTGTTTAAAATGACGGATTTCTCGCGCGAAGAATCGGTGCGCCGCTTCGCCCGCCAGCTCCGGGCCATGGGGGTGGACGATGCGCTGCGCGAGCGCGGCGCGAAAGACGGCGATACGATCCGGCTGCTCGATTACGAGTTCGAGTTTGTCGACGACTGGGACGAATAGTCAAAGCGGGGGAAGGTGCGGTGGAGAAGAAATTTTATTTGGTGCGCGAAGACGTCCTGCCGGAAGCGATGAAGAAGGTTGTACTCGCCAAACAGCTGCTTGAGCGGAAAAAAGCCGCCTCGGTCGCCGAGGCGGCGCAGCTCGCCAACATCAGCCGCGGCGTGTTTTACAAATACCGCGACGCGATTTTCCCGTTTCAAGCGGTGACGAAAGAAAACATCGTCACGCTCTTTTTCCATTTGGAAGACCGCTCCGGAACGTTGTCGCAGCTGCTTGGCGTCGTGGCGGCGGCCGGCTGCAACGTACTGACGATCCATCAGACGATTCCGCTTCAAGGGCGGGCGAACGTGACGCTGTCGGTCAGCACGAACGATATGAATGAGGAAATCGATGAGCTCCTCGCTAAGCTCAGACAGCTTGAATTTGTCGAAAAAGTCGAAATCGTCGGCTCAGGAGTGTATTAAAGCAAGGGAGAGGCAAACGAGATGAAAATCGGCTATTTAGGACCGAAGGCGACGTTCACTGAGGCGGCGGCCGTTCTCCTTTTTCCGTCGCAGCCGCGGGAGCCGTATGACACGATTCCCGATTGCATTGACGCGGCGGCGGCCGGGGAGATCGAAGCAGCCGTCGTGCCGCTCGAGAACGCCTTGGAAGGATCGGTCAATTTAACACTGGACTATTTAATCCACGAACAGCCGCTGCCGATCATCGGCGAAATCGTCGTGCCGATCGAGCAGCATTTGCTGGTGCATCCGTATTATGCGCCGCATTGGCGCGAAGTGAAGGAAGTGTACTCCCACTCGCACGCCATCGCCCAATGCCGGAAGTTTTTGCATACAGTGCTGAAAGGGGCGAAGCAAGTGCCGATGACGTCAACGAGCGCCGCCGCGAAATTCGTGAGCGAGCATCCGCACTTGCCGGTGGCGGCGATCGCTAATCGGTTGGCTGCGAACGAATACGGCTTGACGATCGTGCAAGAAAACATTCACGATTACGATTACAACCACACGCGCTTTATCGTCGTCAGCCGGCGCAAGGAGCCGCTTTCGCCCGCATCGCCTCTTTATGCCGGCGACAAGACGACCGTGGTCGTCATGCTGCCGCAAGATCAGCCGGGCGCGCTTCATCAAGTGCTGTCCGCGTTTGCCTGGCGGCGGCTCAACTTGACGAAAATCGAATCGCGCCCGGCGAAAACGGGCCTTGGCAACTACTTTTTTATTATTGACATCGACGCCCCGATGGATGACGTCCTCATCCCGGGGGCGATCGCGGAAATTGAGGCGCTTGGCTGCACGGTGCAGCTGTTGGGCAGTTATCCATATTATTTTGCCTGATCAAGACGAAAACATGCGGACGGTGCATGGCCGTCCGCATTTCCCTTATCAGACGGTCCATCGCGCTGAGTTCCGCACGGAATCGCTGCCTAGCGGCAAGACAAGCCGTTTATGCTTCGATGAGAAATCCGGCTTGTTTCAAGGCGCGGCAGGCGGCGTCGAGCTTCTTGAGCGAATCGGCTTCAAGCGTATGCAAATGCGTACCGTCCGTCAGCTGCAGTAAATACGACGATTTCGTCGCTTCGATTTTGGCGATGAATTGGTCGACTTCCAAACGGTTGCTCACCATGATCGAGGCGGTTAAATCGCCGTAGACCGGATGCTCGATTTTGACGTCTTTGACCGTCACGCCGCAATCCACGAGCAAATACAACTCTTCTTTCGTCTGTTCTGGCGTATGGAAGCAGGCGACCGTCCTCGTGTACGTTTTTGCCGGTTCGGCCGGCTTTAAATACAAATAGCCTTGGCTTGTGGCGATGATTGGTTCGTTGCGCGCCTTTAACAGTGAAATGTCTTGGACGATCACTTGACGGCTGACGTTCGTTTTCGCTGCCAGCTCCGCTCCGGTGAGCGGCGTCTCGCTTTCTTTCAGCCATTGCAAAATGAGTTGGCGCCGCCTTTCCCCTAAAATTTTCTTTTCTTCTTTCACCTGCCATGCCTCCTTTCATGCCGATATAAGCCGTTCCAGGGTGGAAACGAACTGGTCGATCTCCGCTTCGGTCGTAGCTGCACCGAGAGAGACGCGGATGAACTGTTTCGCTTCTTCCGGCGTTTTTCCGACAGCAAGCATCGTCCGCGACGGCGCCTGCAGCCCTACTTGGCAGGCGCTTCCGGTGGAAATGGCGATGCCGGCGCGGTTGCATTCAAGCATCACAAGCTGCCCTTCGTACCCAGCGACGGACAAACCGATAATATGGGCAAGACGGAAATCGGGATGGCCTTCCACCGCCACCGGCAGCTGTTTGGCGGCGATGGCGTGAAGCAGCCGATTCCGCAGTCGTTCCAAACGCGACTGTTCGTCCGCCATTCGTCGATGGAGCTGCTGCGCGGCCGTAATGAAGGCGGCAATACCCGGTACGTTGACCGTTCCCGGCCGAAAACCTGATTCGTGCGTCGCTCCCGGGAATACCGGCTTCCAATGCCGGCGCGGGTTGATGTACACAGCGCCGACCCCTTTGGGGCCGTACACTTTATGGGCGGAAACGGATAGGCTGTCCAGTCCTATCTTTTGAACATCTAGCTGTATTTTAGCAAAAGTTTGCACGCAGTCGCTATGAAAAAGGACGCCGTGCGCCCGCAGGAGGCGGCCGATGTCGGCAAGCGGCTGAATCGTGCCGATTTCCGAGTTGGCGTGCTGGATGGAAGCAAGGATCGTCTTCGGGGTGATCGCCCGCTCCAAATCGGCAAGCCGAATGCGCCCGAATCGGTCGACGGGCAAATATGTCACCGCATACCCTTCCGTCTCGAGCTGCTTGAATAAGTGATGGAGCGAGGCGTGTTCGATTTCGGTCGTGATCAGGTGGTTTCCCTTATGCCGGTAGGCGGCAGCGAGCGAACGGATCGCGAGCACATTCGCTTCCGTTCCGCCGCTTGTGAAATAGATTCCTTCCGCTTCTCCGTTGATCATGGCGGCGAGTTCGCGCCGGCATATGGCAAGCAGTTGTTTCGCTTTCGTTCCGATGTCATGCAGACTGCTTTCGTTGCCAAAGTAAACGGACGCCGCTTCAGCGTAAGCGGCGATCGCCTCTTGGCACATTGGCGTCGTTGCCGCGTAATCCAAATAAATCATGTTCCCCCGCCTTTGCATCATTTTTTTCGCCAAACCTCTTGCCATTAGTTTAAATATGTGTAAATATAGATGTCAAGACAGATGAAAAGAAAGGGGCGTCCGAGAGTGAAGGAAGATGGCATTATTATCGTCGGCAGCGGACTGGCTGCTTTAACGGTCGCCTATCATTTGTCCCGGCACGAACATGTGATCATTTTCACGAAAAAACGCCGCATCGACAGCAATTCATGGCGGGCGCAAGGCGGGGTGGCGGCGGCGCTGGCAGAGAGCGACGATTGGCGCGCTCATTTCCGCGATACGATGGTCGCCGGCTGCTTTCATAACGATGAACGAATGGTCGAACGGCTCGTCCGCGAAGGGCCGAGGCGGCTGCAAGAATGGATCAACGCCGGCATGGCGTTTGATCGGGACGAACGCGGCCGGTTTTGTTTCGGCCTTGAAGGCGGGCATAGCCACCGCCGGATTTTGCACGCCGGCGGCGATCAAACGGGCAAAGCACTCGTTTCGTTTTTGCTTGAGCGGCTCGAGGGACGCGTATGGATGGAAGAAGGCGAGCAGGTGATTGATTTGCTTGTGGAAGAGGGGCGTTGCGTCGGGGTGAAAACGAAGCGGGAAGACGGTTCGGTGTCCATTTGGCCGGCGTCGGCCGTCGTGTTGGCGACCGGTGGATGCGCCGGATTGTATACGTTCACTTCCAATGCGCCGACGGCGACTGGCGACGGCATTGCCATGGCGTACCGCGCCGGTGCGGCGGTGGCGGATATGGAGTTTATCCAATTTCATCCGACGATGCTCGTTGCCGGCGGAAAAGCGGTCGGGCTCGTCTCGGAAGCGGTGCGCGGCGAAGGGGCGGTGCTTGAGACGGGAGACGGACGGGCGCTGATGGACGGCGTCCATCCGCTTCGCAACCTTGCGCCGCGCGACGTGGTCGCCCGCACGATCGCAGCGGAGCAAGACCGCGGCGGGCGCGTCTATTTAAATATTTCCCGCGTGCCCCACTTTCGCCGTCGCTTTCCGACGATCGCCGCACTATGCGAGGCCTATGGCGTCGACCTTGAAGCCGGCCTCCTTCCGGTCGCACCGGGCGCCCATTTTTTAATGGGCGGCGTTGTCGTCAACGAGTGGGGGCAGACGACTGTGCCGGGCTTGTATGCCGTCGGGGAAGCGGCGTGCACCGGCGTGCACGGCGCCAACCGGCTCGCGAGCAACTCGTTGCTTGAAGCGATTGTCTTTGGCGCCCGCGCGGCTTGCGCCATCAACCGCCGTGCGGCGTGGCCGGAAGCGATGCGGCAAGAGCCCTCTCCACGACCGCGCCGCTCGTTTGCGCCGCGGCTGCCGGGGCGGGCGTTGATTCGCGAACGGTTGTCAACGTTTGTCGGCATCGTCCGCGACGGAGCGCGGCTGCGCGAAGCAGTCGGCTGGTTGGAACAGTTTTCGCTGACGGATTGGCTCGATGGCGACCTCGAGCCGCTTTCGGTCGAGGACATTGAAACGGGGTATATGCTGCTGACGGGCTGGCTTGTCGCTTCATCAGCGCTTGGCCGCACGGAAAGCCGCGGCGGCCATTACCGGAGCGATTTTCCGCATGAACGCCCGGATTGGCGTGGGAGGCGCCTTGTGCGGACGAAAGAAGAGTGGGCCCATCTTTGGGTTCGTCGGTAAAGCGGAGGGATGAAAGATGAACCGATTGAAGCTTGAACAACTGTTGCGGCAGTTTTTTCTTGAAGATATTGGCGACGGCGATGTGACGAGCGAGACGATTTTTCCGGCTCATGAACGGGCATCAGGCATGTTTATTGCCAAAGCGGACGGGGTGGTGGCCGGCGTCGGCATCATTGCGGTGGGCTATCAGCTGCTCGATCCGCGCATCGAAGTAACGCTTGTGAAACGGGACGGCGAACGAATCCAAGCCGGCGAAACGATCGCCGCTGCCACTGGGCCGGTCGGGCCGCTCCTTTCCGGCGAGCGCGTGATTTTAAACTTGCTGCAGCGGTTAAGCGGCATTGCGACCGTGACGCGGCAAGCTGTCGACTTGCTCGGCGACAGCCACACGCGCATTTGCGACACGAGGAAAACGACGCCGGGGCTGCGCATGCTGGAAAAATATGCGGTCAGATGCGGCGGCGGCTACAATCACCGCTTTGGTTTGTACGACGGCGTCATGATTAAAGACAACCATATCGCCTTCTGCGGGTCGATCGCCCGCGCCGTCAAGACGGTGCGGGAGCGGCTTGGGCATATGGTGAAAATCGAAGTGGAGACGGAAACGGAAGCCGAAGTGCTCGAGGCGGTCGAAGCCGGGGCGGATGTCATTATGTTTGACAACCGGACGCCGGATGAAGTGCGGGCGTTCGTCCAGCTCGTGCCCAAGTCGATCATCACCGAAGCGTCAGGCGGCATCACACTCGCGAATGTAGCGGCGTACGGGGCGACCGGAGTCGACTACATTTCGCTCGGCTTTTTAACCCATTCCGCCCCGGCGCTCGATATCAGTTTCAATTTGCGATAACGGAGGGGAGAATGATGAACGTACTTGAACAGTTGAAACAGCTTGATGAGATGCCGGAATGGTATAAAACGATGGAACAAAGCGAGCTTGAAGCGCGGGCCCGCGCGGTGAAAGAGCGGCTCGGCCGGCGTCTTTTCATTCCGGGGCACCACTATCAAAAGGATGAAGTCATTCAGTTCGCCGATGCGACCGGTGATTCGCTTCAGCTTGCCCAACTGGCGGCAAAAAACAGCGAAGCTGAATATATTGTGTTTTGCGGCGTCCATTTTATGGCGGAAACCGCCGATATTTTAACGAGCGACGACCAAACGGTCATTTTGCCGGATTTGCGCGCCGGCTGTTCGATGGCCGATATGGCGGATATTTTTCAAGTCGAGCGGGCGTGGGCGGCGCTCATCGAGCGGTTTGGCGAGACGATCGTGCCGCTTGTGTACGTCAATTCAACCGCGGCGATTAAAGCGTTTGTCGGCCGCCACGGCGGGGCAACCGTCACGTCGTCGAATGCGAAAAAGATGATGGCTTGGGCGTTTTCGCAAAACGAACGGATTTTCTTTTTGCCTGATCAACATTTAGGGAGAAATACCGCTTATGCGCTTGGCGTCAGCCTTGACGAGATGGCGGTGTGGGATCCGCACGAAGAAACGCTCCACGGGGCGGGCGACCTCGATAAGGTGAAGGTGATTCTTTGGAAGGGCCATTGCTCCGTGCATGAAAACTTCACTGTTCGGCAAATCGAGCATATTCGACGGATGAAGCCGGGGATCAACGTCATCGTCCATCCGGAATGCAGCTGGGAAGTTGTCCAGCAAGCCGACTATGCCGGTTCGACGAAGTATATCATTGAGACGATCCGCAACGCTTCACCCGGCACTCAGTGGGCGATTGGAACGGAAATGAATTTGGTGAACCGGCTGAAGCACGAGCATCCGGACAAAGACATCGTTTCCCTCAACCCGTATATGTGCCCGTGTTTAACGATGAATCGAATCGATTTGCCGCATTTTGTTTGGGCGCTTGAGTCGCTTGAGCAGGGGGAGGTCGTCAACCGCATCACCGTTCCGAAAGACATTGCCGCAGAGGCAAAAGAGGCGCTCGGCCGCATGCTTTCGCTTGCTTAGCTTTTCCCTGGACCGACGAGGGGAATCTCGTTCGGCCAGGGATTTTTTTATCATAAATCAACGATCATCGTCATACATTGTGTTGAAAGACGATCATGGGAAACAAGCATCGGTTCGATCGAGCGCAAACAGTCTCGGTTTAGGAGGGGAACGGAGTGAAAATCCATATTGTCCAAAAGGGCGACACCCTTTGGAAAATCGCCCAAAAATATGGAGTGGATTTTGAACAATTGAAAAAAATAAATGGGCATTTGAGCGACCCGAATATGATTATGCCCGGAATGAAAATCAAAGTGCCGACAGCAGGGGTGCCGGTCAAAAAAGAGGCGAAGGCACCTGCGTCATCCAAAAAAATGCATGTAAAAGAGCATCCGTATGCGGAGGCGAAACCGTTCGTTTCGATCAACATCGATGCAGAACTCGATATGGCTGCTGCCCCTGCTTCGGAAAACGAAGCAGTGGTGAATGAAGCACCGAAAGCGCCGGAGAAGAAGGCGGAGAATATGCCAGTGAATGAAGCGCCGAATGTGTCCATCAATAAAGCACCAAATGTGTCCACCAATAAAGCGTCAAATGAGCTCATCAATGAAGCGCCAAAGGCACCGGCGGGCGAGGCGCTGAAAGCGGCGGTGAACAAAACGCCAAAAGCGCTGGTGAATGAAACGCCCAATACATCGGTAAACGAGGCGCCAAAGACAGTTGAGAAGGAAGCGCCAAAAGCAACGGCAAAAGAAGCGCCAAAAACGCCGAAAGCGGAGGCAAAAGAAGCGGCAAAAGCGAAAGGCGCCCCTGTGCCGCCGCTTGTGCATACGATTCCGCCGGTGGCCCCGCCTCCTCAGCTTTCGTTCGCTCAATCGCTGGCCAACGTGCCGCCGATTCCGCCGAAGCCAAGCAATATTTTGCCTGACATGACGAAAGAGGAAGAAAATGAAAGCCCAGTCGAATGGAAAGGGGAACCAGCAGATGAGAGCGAAGACGCGCCGCCGCTGCCGAACATTCCATACGTTCCTGTCGCCCCGCCGACGACCCTAGCATTTGGCGCTGATCAAGGATGTACGCCAGTGCCGCCAGTTTGGCCGGGGAGCGGATTTTACGCGCCGCCGCTGCCGGTCATGCCGCCGGCCTATCCGCCATCGCCTGCGCCGCCGGCCGCCGGGGAAAGCGGCGAAAGTCCGGAAAGCGGTCCAGCGCCGTTTCCCGGCATTAGCGAAAGCAGCAGCGAATCATTAGAGCCGCCGCTTCCTGGGCCTGGGGCTGCCGCCCCGTTTGCCCCGTCGGCGGGGGTCGTTTTCACCCCGCCTGGCGCTGCAACGCCAGTTTATACATCGCCTCCGGCGTACGCTTCGCCTGTTGGCTATCCGCCTTTTGGATATGCGCCAGCCTATGCGCCAGCCCCGTACTACGGAGGGTACGCCCTGCCGGCTCCATACGGATATGCGCCGCAGCCAGCGACACCGCCGCTTCCGTGGCCAGGCGTCGTTTACCCGACAAGCCCAGCGGGATATGCGCCGCCATCCTACCCACCATCGTCTGCCCCACCGGTTGCCGGCCCGCGTTTGTTTAGCGAACCGCCGGATGAGGAGAGCGGGCATGGCGAGGAACAATAACCAAGTGAAAAGAGACGCCGCCGGCCGTCTCTTTTTTCTTCTTGACCGTCAATATCGGCTTGTTATTCAACAAGTTGTGGCATTGAAACCGCATGTCTTAGTCATTGCCGCCCGGCAAGGAATGTTTGTCGCCAAGGCGTATCGCTTGCCTGTTGCGGCTGCGCGGCACGCCTGGCTTCTTGCCGCGTTAAGGAAGGCTGGTTTTTCTGCCGCGCCGACCCCTATGCCGATCGGGCTCGGAGGGGTGGTCGAAGCCGGCGGATGCTATTGGCTGCTGACGGAATATATGGCTGGAGCGCGTCCGCTCGCGTTTGCCGATCGTGCTGACGCCGACAGCGGACTTCGTTTGCTCGAGCGTTACCATGCGGCGACGGCACACATCGCCAGCAGCGAGCAGGAGGCGATATGGCTGCCGCGTGCGCAGCTGTATGACAAATGGCGGCGCCGCTATGAGGAGTTTTGCCGACATTTGCCTGTTATTGAAACGATCATGGACAAAGAAGACATTTTGTTTACGCTGCGCTGGGCGCATTACTGTCTATCAACGTGTCGCGAGCATGCTCCAAAGTTGGCGGCGGATCCTGCTGCCATCATTCATGGCGATGTCGCCCCCCATAATTTTTTGCGCACCGCAACTGGCCATATTTACCTAATCGACTATGACGCGGCCGCCCTTGCCTCGCCCGGGCTTGACTATTGCCAATACGCCAATCGCCTTTTGCCGCATATAGGCTGGTCGTATTCAACACTCGCCCGTTTCGCCCCGCTTCGCCGTTGGTTGGAAACACGCTGGTTTTTGCATGCGCTCTTATTTCCAGCTGATGTGTTTCGAGAATGGAGGTCAGCCGCTGCGCGCCGCCGCCCCCTTGTGTTCGACCGCCAGCGGAGAGAACGGTTTGTTCGCCGCCTTTATGCTATGTTACAATGAAAGGTGGAATCTTTGGAAAAAGGAGTCGAGGACGGATGCAAGAAAAAATTGACAAACTCGTGCAATGGCTGCGTGACCAAGTCTCATCAGCCGGTTTAAACGGGGCGGTCGTCGGCATCAGCGGCGGCATCGACTCGGCGGTCGTCGCCCATTTGATTAAGCGCGCCTTTCCGGATCACTCGCTTGGGCTCATCATGCCGTGCAAAAGCAATCCGAAAGATATGGAAGATGCGCTGAAAGTGGTGAAAAGCTGCGGCATCCGGCATTTGGTCATCGATTTGACCGAGGCGCACCGGACGTTGTTTGGCGCGGTCGAGGCCGAGCTGAAAGCCATCGGGGAGTGGAAGGAAGAGCGTGCGCGGCTTGGCGATGCAAATACAAGGGCGCGCTTGCGCATGACGACGTTGTATGCGGTCGCCAACAATTACGGCTATCTCGTCGTCGGCACGGACAACGCCGCCGAGTGGCATACCGGCTACTTTACGAAATACGGCGACGGAGGGGTCGATTTAGTGCCGCTCATTCACTTTACAAAAGGCGAAGTGCGCGAAATGGGCCGCCTGCTCGGCGTCCCGGAAGAAATCATCACAAAAGCGCCGAGCGCCGGATTATGGGAAGGGCAGACGGATGAAAGCGAAATGGGCACGACGTATGAAATGATCGATAAATATTTAAAAGGGGAAGACATTCCGGAACGCGATCGAAAAATTATTGAACAGCTTCATGAACGTTCGCATCATAAACGGCGGTTGGCGATCGCGCCGCCGAAGTTTTAGTCGCTCCTTGTTGGTGTGAACTGACAGCGATAAACCCCCCGCGTTTTCCGCAAGCTAAATGTAGGGCTGGCTTTACGCCAGGCCTTGGGCGAAGGAAACCAAGGGGGGTTTTTTCCATTGAGACACGCGGTCAAATGGATTGGTGTGCTGTCGGCCGCTGGCTTGCTCGCTTCGTGCGCCAACTACGGGGCGAATGACGAGGGAGCCCAGCGCTACAACGATGCGGCGAGACCGATCGGCTATTACTCGACGGAGCGTGGCGATGATTTCCGCTATGGCCGGTATGGGACGAATGCGCTCAATTATGACAACAACTATATATGGGCGCGCCGCGGACCGGTGACCGATTATTTGGCGGACGGCGGCCGCCTCGGCGGACCGGCGGCGACCCGTTTTGACACCGACGTTCCGGCTCTTCCGCCCGATGTCGATTTCGGCGATGGCGATTACAACTACCATGGGCATTTGCATTCGTTAAACGTCGACCCGCATCCGTCGTACTACCGAAGCTATGACGGCGGTTTGGCTGAAAAGCTCTCCCGCCGCGCCGCAGCGGTGAGCGGAGTCGACGACGCCCGCGCGGTCGTGTATAGCGGCCAGGCGCTCATCGCCATTGCAACGGACGACCGCCATCCGGAGCGGCTTGAGCGGCGCGTCGCGAAAGCGGTCGCTCCGTACGCTGACGGCAAGCGGGTGCGCGTCACATCCAATCCGAGCATGTATCACCGCATCCGCACGATTGACAACACGCTTCGCCGCGGCGCTCCGATCAACATGGAAGAAATCCGCCGCGATTTGCGCACCATTTTTATCGATGATACGATTCAAGAACGGCCGGAAAACAACCGGTGACAAAGGCGAGGAAGGTGTCCCAAAAGATGGGGCGCCTTCTTTAACGTAATTCCGAAAGAAGTCCCCCACTTCGAAACGAAGTGAAAGTGGGGGATGAATTTCACTTAGGCGCAGCCTAAGAAACCAATGAACCGTGGGGCACACGGGGATCGCTAGGTCCATTTCCTGCCATGAGATGGGATTATCCAAGAAGTCCCCACCTCTAAGCGTTAGCGTACCGCTTCCAGCTGGG
>NZ_BCQG01000075.1 GCF_001544315.1 Geobacillus jurassicus NBRC 107829 | reverse complement strand
CGATTTTTTTCCACGCCACATCTTCGCTGATCGTTCGGTAATGATGGCGTCCGCCCGGCTCTTCGTCGGCCTCGTCGGCCCATTTAACGATGGCTTGGAGCGGCGTTCGTTTCCATTCGCCTTCCGGGAGGTACGAATCGGTGTGAAGCAAAATCGCCAGCGCGATTTCTTTGGCGTTGCGCGGGTGTTCGCCAAGGCGAATGAGCAGTTTATGGGCGCGCTCGGCCCCTTTGATGGCGTGGATGTCGTTTTGCCGGTATTGTTCGTAATCCCACCGGCCGTTTTTGTACCATGTGTAGTGGCCGATATCATGAAGGAGCGCGGCTTTCGTTGCCAAATCGGGGTCGACGCCGTGGCGGAGGGCAAGGTAGTAGGCATGGTACGCCGCCGCGATGGCATGGGCGAGGCCGGATCGTTTTAAATATTTTTGCGCAACGGGATGAACAAAGACGTCCGTTAAGGTGATGTATCTCATCGGCATCCCCTCCGTTTTTTTGATTTCCTATCATCATACCATGGCGGGAAGAGGACGGCAATAGAGGAAACGGATGAGAACGGTTACATGGATAAAAAATTGACCAGTTGCTTTGAAAGCAGCAGCCGGTTTATCATTTCCCGACAGAAGACTCCCACTTCCATTTTGTGCAGGGCGCAGCCCAAAAATAAGTGGGAGATGAATGTCGGAAAGGTACAGCTTCGTTTTGTCCATGTTTCCTCTCCTTCCTTATATGTCTTTTAAGCTGCCGACCGTCAGCTGCCGCCGCGTCCCGGCCAATGGGTGAGCGGGAGCCGAGGCGGCTGGCGGCGCAGCGTATTGCGCGAGTTTTACATGATCTTTTTGGTGTTCTTTTTCATCCGTTGGCACCGACGCGGCGAAGGAAAGCGGTGCATCGAGCATGCTATTCAGTGCCTCAACAAACGTAGAGCACACATCTTTCGCTAAGTGTTGGGTTTAACAAGGCGTCGATTTGGCGCATCGACATGGCGCTTTCGTTTCTGCCGTCTTGCCGCGAAACGGGGAGCCCATTTTCCCGACGGTCGCCTGTCCGGTTTTTGGTTTTGCCCTTTTTCGTCCGATGTCACCTTTTCGCCTAGTCCGGAATAAAACAGAATCAGGAACATTGCCCACTTGATATGCCGTGCGATTCTAGAGATAATGGAAACGGTGTGGAATGAATGCCGCCAGGCGGCACGGAAGAAGCAAAGAAGGTGACGGAACGATGGAACGTGCGGAACACATTTACCAAAGACTCGTAGAGATTTGTGGAGAACGAAATGTCCTGCGCGATGAACCGATGAAAAACCATACATTGGTCCGAATCGGCGGCAAGGCGGATTTTCTCGTCTGGCCGGAGACGTACGAGCAAGTCATCGAGGTGTTGCGGCTGAAAGAAGAGTACGGCTTGCCGTTTACGCTCCTTGGCAACGGTTCGAACGTCATTATCCGCGATGGCGGACTGCGCGGCATTGTCATGCAGCTGAAGCATTTGAACCGCATTTGGCGCGAAGGAAACAACGTGATCGCACAAAGCGGGGCGGACATTAAAGCGGTGTCGCGGTTTGCGCTGGAACAAAGCCTTACCGGTTTGGAGTTTGCCTGCGGCATCCCAGGGTCGGTCGGCGGGGCGATCATGATGAACGCCGGGGCATACGGCGGTGAAGTGAAAGATGTGCTTGATCATGTCAAAGTGGCGACGCTCGCCGGCGAGTTGAAAACGTTAAAGAACGAGGAGCTGGAGCTTGGCTATCGAACAAGCATTATCAGCCGGACGCATGATATTGTGCTCGAAGTCGTCTTTGCGCTGCAGCCGGGCGATTATGCGCAAATTAAGGCGAAAATGGACGATTTAACGTTCCAACGTGAATCGAAGCAACCGCTTGAATATCCGTCTGTCGGCAGCGTGTTCAAGCGTCCGCCGGGCTATTTTGCCGGCAAGCTGATCCAAGACAGCGGCCTGCAAGGGAAAGGGTTTGGCGGCGCGGAAGTGTCGACGAAGCACGCCGGGTTTATCATTAACAAAAACAACGCGACGGCCGCTGATTACATTGCGACGATTGAAATGGTTCGCAAAACGGTAAAAGAAAAATTCGGCGTCGATTTGGAACTGGAAGTGAAAATTATTGGGGAAGAATGACCGTTGCCGGACCCGGAGATCGCCGGGTTCGGTTTTTTGTTTCCTTCGATTGAGTTGCAAAGCCAATTGAGAGGCGAGACGGCGGTGCGAAACAAGTTCCCAAAAGGACAGGGGCCTGCCGTTTCGGTTGCGGAAAGTCCAATGAATAGGAAAAAAGGTTGTTCAACAATGAATATCAAATAATGATAGAGAAGAATGAGAAGATGGGGGAGAGCAATGAAAATTTGTTTTATCGTCAACCCGGCGGCGAAAAACGGCCGTTCCGTTGCCGTTTGGAGGCGGATCGAGTCTTTGCTGGGCAAGCAGGGCGAGGGGTATGGGGTATATTGGACAAGCCGGAAGGAGGAAGGAAAAGAGATAGCCCGGCGGATCGCGGAGGAGAGCGCTGAGCCGATGGCGATTGTGGCAGTAGGAGGAGGCGGAACTGTGCATGAGGTGGTGAACGGGGCGTCTTGTATGCTAAAGGAGAAAGTACGCGTAAGGGGGGCAGGGGGATGGGGAAGCGGATCATCATGCTCGATATGGTGCTGTATGTCGTGTTTCCGATCGTTCTGTGGCATGCGCTGCGCGGCCCGGTCGGAGAGTACGGGGCGATGCTCATCTGCACCGTCCCGGGGGCGGTTTATACGGTTTATCGTTTTTGGTCCATTCGCAAAGTGCAATGGTTTGGCACGTTTTTGATTGTCAATCTGGCGGTTGGCACGCTATTGAACGTGTTGGCTGGATCCGCGTTGCAAATGTTATGGAACGATGTATGGTACTCGATCGTTTTGGCTGTCTGTTTTCTAGCGACTGTCGCGGTAAAGCGGCCGTTGATGCTTTATTTTTCGCTTGATTTTGTGGAAATGCAGGGAGCGCCGCGCTCGGTAATGAAAAAGCGGTTTTTTGAACGCGATGTTTTTCCGCTTTTTCAGTGGATCACCGTTGGCTTTGCTCTGCGCGACGGACTGTTGGCGGCGGTCAAGGCGCACTTGATTGTTCGCTATGGCGTCGAGGCGTTTGACCGTGCGATTGTGATTCGCGAAGTGATTGGTTGGGCGATCACGCTCCTTTGTATTTTGGGGTTTGCTCGCATCACAAATATTCTCTATAAGCAAAGCGGGCCCGATCAAGCGAGCGGTTGAGGCGTTTGGCAACGGGCGGCTTGTTTGGTATAATGGGGGTAAGATTACTGAAAACGGTGTTCGAGCAAGACTCCTGCCAACTGGTTTGGTAGGAGTTTGTTTTTGCCATCGTGGCAAGGGTTCGTTCTTCCGTTTCGCCATGCCAGCGGCAATAGAAAGGAGTGAACCGGTGATGAAGGAGCGGATCGATGAGATTGTGGAAGTTTGTTTGTTGGCGGGAAAATTGATGCTTGAAAGCGGAGGGGAGACGTACCGGGTGGAAGATACGATGATGCGTATCGCCGCTTCTTTCGGCATGCCGCGCTCCCATAGTTACGTTACGCCGACGGCCATCATTTTTTCCATTGAAGGGACGGATTCAACAAGGCTTCTCCGCATTTCCGACCGCTCGACCGATTTGGCAAAAGTGGCGGCTGTCAACGATATTTCCCGGCGCATCAGCCGCGGCGAACTGACATTGGAAGAGGCGCGCAAGGAGTTGCGGCAAGTTGGGCGTGCGCAGCCCGGCTACCCCCTTTGGCAGCAAACCGCCGCGGCGGCGGCGGCAAGCGCCTGTTTCGCGTCGTTGATCGGCGGAATGAGCCATTTTTTTCCCTCTCTTCTTTCCGGGGGGATGGCGTTTTGGTGTTTTGAAATGGTGCACCGGTTTGTGAAAATCCGGTTTTTTGCTGAATTTTTCGCCGCCTTTGTCGCTGGCGGGCTCGTGCTGCTGATGGAGCGGGCCGGATTCGGTGGCGATGTCGGGAACATGATGATCGGATCGGTCATGCCGCTCGTGCCGGGGCTGGCGATCACAAACGCGGTGCGCGATTTGATGGCCGGCCATCTCATTGCCGGGCTGTCACGCGGAGCTGAGGCGTTTTTGACGGCGTTTGCCATCGGCGCCGGCATGGCTTTGAGTTTAGCCATTCGATGACAAGGAGTACGGACGATGATCGTTGGGCAGTTGTTGCTTTGCTTTGTGGCATCGGCGCTGTTTGGTGTCATTTTTAATATCCCAAGGCGGCTTTTGCCGCATAGCGGGTTTGTTGGGATGAGCGGCTGGGCGGTCTATACGCTTGCTTCGCGGTCGGGGGCGGACGGCGTCGCGGCAACGTTTCTGGCTGCGTTTTTCGTCGCCTTTTTAAGCAATGTGTTCGCCCGTCGCTACCGGACGCCGGCGACGATTTTTACCGTTTCCGGCATTATTCCACTCGTGCCGGGGGGGACGGCGTTTGAAGCGATGCGCCATGTCGTCATGAACGACTACAATGCGGCGATCTCGTTGGCGGCAAAAGCGTTCATGATTTCTGGTGCGATTGCGATGGGGCTCATTTTTTCCGAAGTCGTCAATCAACTGGTGAAGCGTCGCCCTTAACTGCGTGTGGCTTGTTTTTTCCAATCATCCGCCTATCGTTGTATTTGCTTGCTTGAATATTATAATGAATATAACTATGTTTTTTCTATTGATTTCAAACAACGGGGGAGAGCGGGATGAAAGAAATCGTTCAGCAGATGAAAGCAGAATTATGGAGCATTTTTGACCATCTTCATCGTCATCCGGAAATTAGTTGGGAAGAGTGGCAAACGACCGAATTTCTTTGCCGAGAGCTTGAACGCGAAGGATATCGGGTGCGGACGTTTGCCGATTGTCCGGGTGTTGTGGCGGAACTTGGCGACGGGCCGTTTACAGTCGGGGTGCGCAGCGATATGGACGCCCTTTGGCAAGAGGTGAACGGCGTTTGGCAGCCGAACCATGCGTGCGGGCATGACGCCCACATGACGATCGTCCTTGGGGTGGCGAAGCTGCTTCGCCGCATCGGTTACAAGCCGCCGGGTACGGTGCGGTTTTTGTTCCAGCCGGCCGAGGAGAAAGGAACAGGGGCGTTGAAGCTGATCGAAAAAGGGGCGGTTGACGGCGTGTCGTTTTTGTACGGTGTTCATCTGCGCCCGATTCAAGAAGTGAAAAGTGGATATGCGGCGCCGGCAATCATCCATGGGGCCGCGCAATGCATCGAAGGGCGGATTCGCGGCGTAGCGGCGCATGCCGCGCGGCCGCATCTAGGCGTCAACGTCATTGAAGTCGGCAGCGCCATCGTGCAGGAGCTCGGCAAAATTCATATTGATCCGCAAGTGCCGGCGTCGATCAAAATGACGAAGTTTCACGCTGGTGAAAAAGATGCGAACACGATCCCCGATTACGCCGAGTTCGCCTTGGACTTGCGGGCGCAAACGAACAAGGCGATGGAGCGGCTTGTTGAGGGGCTGCGCCATGTGATCAACGGGGTCGCTGCGATTTATGGGGCTGATATTGAGCTTGTTGAGCGGACGCGCATCGTTGCCGCCCACCCTGACCCGGACGCTGAGCGGCTGATGGAAGAGGCGATCATCACTGCTTTGGGGGCGGAAAAATGCGTTCCTCCCGTCGTGACGTCTGGAGGGGAAGATTTTCATTTTTACGCTTTCAAAAAGCCGGGGCTGAAAACGACGATGCTTGGGCTCGGGTGCGACTTGCGTCCGGGGCTCCATCACCCCAACATGACATTCCGGCGCGACGATTTGCTTTCCGGTGTGGAAATTTTGGCGCGGGTCGTGATGAACACGTTTGCGACGTTTGCGCCGCAGGGAGAGAGCGAGTGTGCATCTGTCGCTGCAAACCATTGAGACGGTCGAACAGTTAAAAGAAATGGCCAGACTTGAGGAGGAGATTTGGGGGACGGCGCCGATTCCGCTTCACCAGACGCTGACGGTGGCCAAAAACGGAGGCATTATCATCGGGGCGTATGAGGACGGGAAGCTCGTCGGCTTTGTTTACAGTTTTCCGGGAATGCAAAACGGGGAAGTGTATCTTTGTTCGCATATGATGGGGATTGCCGAATCGTTTCGTGATCGGGGCATCGGCTATCGCTTGAAAATGAAACAGGCGGAAGAAGCGCGGCGGCGCGGTTACCGAATCATCCGCTGGACGTACGACCCGTTGCAAAGTCGGAACGGCTATTTGAACTTGGCGAAGCTTGGGGCCGTTGGCGTCGAGTATGTGGAAAACTGCTACGGCGAAATGAATGACGCATTGAACGGTCAACTGCCGTCCGACCGCTTCATTGTCGAATGGCGGCTTGATCGGCAGTCATCCTGGGAGCGAAACTCGGCTAAAGTTGCTCTCCTTGGAGCCAAGGGGATGGCGGTGCTTGAAGCGGCGCCGACTGCGCATGGTTTGGTGAGGCCGGTGCTGAACGATATGGACGAGGCGAGCGCTTCGTCGCTATGGACCGCTGTTCCGCTTGATTTCCCGCATCTTAAGGAGCGGGATTTGGCCTTGGCGCTCAAGTGGCGCTTAGCAACGCGCGCGTTGTTTTCCCGGCTGCTCGCTGAAGGCTGGATTGCCGCCGGCGCCGTGCGCCGTCCCGGGGAGCCGGCGATGCACTACATATGGGTGCGGCGAAACGAATGGCTGCGAGAAAGAGAGGGAGATGGATGACGATCGAGATGGAGTACGTCATATTGCGCCATTTGCAAATGGAGTTGAAGGCGCCGTTTACAACGAGCTTCGGCACGTTTCAAACGAAAGAGTTTATTTTAGTGGAGGCGGTCGACCGCGACGGCGTTTCCGGCTGGGGCGAATCGGTGGCGTTTTCCGCTCCGTGGTACAGCGAGGAAACGGTGAAAACGAACTGGCATATGCTTGAGGAGTTTCTTGTGCCGCTTGCGCTTGCCGAGCCGATCAATCACCCGAGCGAACTGTCAAAGCGGTTTGCGGCGATTCGCCAAAATCATATGGCAAAGGCGGCGCTTGAGGGAGCGGTATGGGATTTGTATGCCAAGCGTAGCGGCGTTCCGCTTCATCAGCCGTTGGGTGGAATGAAAAAGGAAATTGAAGTCGGCGTCAGCATCGGCATCCAGCCGACGGTCGATGATTTGCTTCGGGTCATTGAGCGGTATGTGGCGCAAGGGTACCGGCGGATCAAAGTGAAGATCAAACCGGGCTGGGACGTTGACGTCATTCGCGAGGTGCGGCGCGCGTTTCCAGACGTGCCGCTCATGGCGGATGCGAACTCAGCGTATACGCTCGCTGATCGAGAGCGTCTGAAAGCGCTTGATGAATTTGGCCTAATGATGATCGAACAGCCGCTCGCAGCTGACGATCTCGTCGACCATGCCCGGCTGCAACCGCTCCTTGAGACGCCGATTTGCCTTGATGAAAGCATTCGCTCATATGACGATGCGCGCAAGGCGCTGGATTTGGGCAGCTGCCGCATCATCAATATCAAAATCGGGCGCGTCGGTGGGCTTTGGGAGGCGAAGCGCATCCACGATCTTTGCGCTGAGCGCGGCGTTCCGGTCTGGTGCGGCGGGATGTTGGAAGCAGGGGTCGGACGCGCCCACAATATCGCGATCACGACGTTGGAAAACTTCGCGCTTCCCGGCGACACCGCCGCTTCGTCCCATTATTGGGAGCGGGATATCATCGTCCCGGAAGTCGAAGTGCATCGCGGCCTCATCCGCGTGCCGGACGCTCCGGGCATCGGCTATGAAGTCGACCGCCGCCAAGTCGAGCGGTATACGCAGTTTGCTAAAGTGTTCCACCGCCCGCCGACGGCATAAAGCTTGAATGGGCAAAGGAAGTTGGAATTTCAAGATTAGGGCTTACGGTTATCAAAGATAACGATAAGGCATTCAACTTATATAGGAAGATGGGATTCGTATTAGAAGGAGAAAGGGTTCAATCGTTAAAAATTAACGGAGAATTTGTAAATGAATATTACCTATACAAATTGTTATAACGCCAATAAATAAACAATTAAAGCACCTTTCAAAAAGGTGCTTTAATTGTTTTAAAATACTGCTAATTTCATTGCTAATTTGTACGCCAAAATTATTGCCAATTAGTTGTATATTTTTTAATTAGGTGGGTTCATCACCAAAAGATGTACTTGACTTTTTAAAGACAAACATGATAGCAATGTTGCTCAAATGAGGTGTATGGTATAAAAAGGAAAATTGCTATTTTGGTTTTCTCTATCATGAACGTCTTTCTTTGTCAAGTACATTTTGTGGTGAAGAGCCATTAGGTGTATATTTTTACTGTTATTTACCACTTTGTACTTCAAAACCGAACATGTTAGTTGTGCACAGGGCGTCTTTTTTATTTTGCCGGCCGGGCGGGCGACTGTGGAGATCGCTTTTAGTTCCTCACCGGTACAGCAGAGTGGCGGCAACAAAAAAGAAGCCGGCCTTCACGCCGGCTTCCCGGTTGTGTTACACCCGCCCGATCCCGGTATTGGCTTTGACGACAATTTCCGTATATTTCTTTTCATCCGCTTTTTTCGACGAAACGAGCGTGCCGACGATGGCGCCGATAAAGCCGAGCGGGATCGAGATAATGCCCGGGTTGGCGAGCTTAAAGAGCGGTTCGCCGACGAAAATGGCAGCACCCGGCTGCGGCGACCAGACGTTCGGGCTGAAGAAGACGAGCACTAAGGCGCTGATCAAGCCAACGAGCATGCCGGTGATGGCCCCCGTCGTATTAAAGCGGCGCCAGAAAATCGTAAAGACGATCGTTGGCAAGTTGGCGCTCGCCGCGACGGCAAATGCGAGCGACACGAGGAAGGCAACGTTCATTTTTTGCGCGAAGAGCGCTAACAAAATCGATAGTACGGAAACGCCGACAGACGCCCAGCGGGCGGCGAGCATTTGTTCTTTTTCTGTCGCTTGGCCGCGCCGCAAAATATGGCTGTAAAAGTCATGGGCAAACGCCGAGGCGGCTGACAAGACGAGCCCGGCGACTACCGCCAAAATCGTGGCGAAAGCGACCGCGGAAATGAACGCGAACAGGAAATCTCCGCCGAGAGCCTCTGCCAACAGCGGGGCGGCCATATTGCCGGCCGGGTTGGCGGCGACGATTTTGTCATAGCCGACGAACGCGGCGGCGCCAAACCCTAAAAAGATCGTCAACACGTAGAAAATTCCGATGATCCATGTCGCATAAACGACCGATTTGCGGGCGGTCGGCGCGTCTTTGACCGTGAAGAAGCGGATCAAAATGTGCGGCAGTCCGGCCGTCCCCAAAACGAGCGCCAAGTTTAATGAAATCGTGTCAAGAGGATCTTTAAACTTGTTGCCCGGGTTTAAAAAGGCTTCCCCGAGCGGTGTTGCCGTTTTTACTTCATGGAACATTTTGGCGATGCTGAAATCGAATTTGGCAAAGACGATGATGGAAATGATAAACGTACCGACCATCAACAAGACGGCTTTGACGATTTGCACCCAGCTGGTGGCCGTCATGCCGCCGAAGACGACGTACACCGTCATCAAAATGCCGACGATCAAGACGGAATAAACGTAGTCTAAGCCCAATAGAAGCTTGATGAGGCCGCCGGCGCCGACAAGCTGGGCGATCATATAGAAGATCGAGATGGCGATCGTATTCAAGGCGGCGACGCCGCGCACTTTCTTATCATCAAAACGGGCGGCGATCATATCGGCCATCGTGTATTTGCCGAGGTTGCGCAACGGCTCGGCAACGATGTACAAGACGACAAGATAAGCGACAAGAAAGCCGATGCTGTAAAAGAAACCGTCAAATCCAGTCAATGCGATCATGCCAGCGATTCCTAAGAAGGATGCGGCGGACATATAATCGCCTGCGATAGCGAGCCCGTTTTGCCAGCCGGTCAGGCTGCTGTCAGCGGTGTAAAATTCGCTCGTCGTTTTCGTTCGCTTTGAGGCGTAGTACGTAATGACGAGCGTCAAGGCGACAATGATGAGGAAGAGGAAGAAGGCCAACCCATGCATTAGACGTTTCCTCCTTCCTGCGCTTCTTGCTTCACTTGCTCGACGATTTTATCAAATTGCGCAGCGCGTTTCGAATAAAGGATGCATAAGGCCCATGTCATGACAAATTGCGCAAAGGCAAACAGCCAAGCCCAGCTGACCGGCCCGGCCGCCGGCGCATTCAGCGCTTTCGAGTAGGACGTCAACACCGGAAGAGCGAAGTAAAAGACGAAGAAAAAGATGGTCGCCGGAATGATAAATCGTTTCTTCGCCTGGACGAGACCCCGGAACGAAGCGGATTGAGCGATCGCTTCATAGTTGATGCCCGACTGTCCGGCAAACGATTCTTTTTTGACTGCCATAGTGATCCCTCCTCGTTCGTGTTTAAAGCGTTTTCATAAAAACGGAGCGACAGAACCTGTAATACAACAGGGGTAATATTCCTCCTTTCTGTCACAAATTTGTCACACACTTATTATATATTTATCTGAAAAATTTGTAAATTGTTTTTTTTATTATTTATTAGAATAGTTTTCGACTTTGCTGCGCCAAAGGAAAAATTTTTTGTTGTTTTTGTTATTTTCGCACTTTACAAAAAAACAACGATCATGTAGAATGACAACTGTGCTATATCGATAAAATTCAACATTTTTCTACAAAAAGCAACAAGGGGAGACATCTATGAGTTTGTTTCGTAAAAAACCGATTCAATCACTCATAAGGGAGTCGGGGGCGAAAGGAGCCTCGCTGCGAAAAGAGTTAGGCGCATTTGATTTGACGATGCTCGGCATCGGCGCCATTATCGGGACAGGCATTTTCGTCCTGACCGGGGTGGCGGCGGCGGAACATGCCGGCCCAGCACTTGTTCTTTCGTTCATCTTATCAGGATTGGCGTGTGTGTTCGCGGCGCTTTGTTACGCCGAGTTCGCCTCGACGGTGCCGGTGTCAGGGAGCGCATACACATATAGCTATGCGACATTCGGTGAATTATTCGCTTGGATTTTAGGCTGGGATTTGATTTTGGAATACGGGGTTGCCTCGTCGGCGGTCGCTGTCGGTTGGTCCGGCTATTTTCAAGGGTTGCTTGCCGGTTTTGGCATCGAGCTGCCGAAGGCGCTCACGAGCGCGTATGATCCGGCGAAGGGGACGTTCATCGATTTGCCGGCGATTTTAATTGTTCTGTTCATTACGTTTTTGTTGAACTTAGGCGCCAAAAAATCGGCGCGTTTTAACGCGGTGATCGTTGCTGTTAAAGTGGCGGTCGTGTTGCTCTTTTTGGCGGTCGGCATTTGGTACGTCAAGCCGGAAAACTGGACGCCGTTTATGCCGTATGGATTCTCTGGCGTGGCGACTGGCGCGGCGACGGTGTTTTTCGCCTACATCGGCTTTGATGCGGTGTCGACGGCGGCGGAAGAAGTGCGCAATCCGCAGCGCGATATGCCGATTGGCATCATCGTCTCGTTGCTTGTCTGCACATTGTTGTATATTGCTGTCTCGCTTGTATTGACAGGCATCGTTCCGTACGAGCAACTCAACGTGAAAAACCCGGTGGCGTTTGCATTAAACTATATCCATCAAGACTGGGTCGCCGGCTTTATTTCGCTCGGGGCGATCGCCGGCATTACGACCGTGCTCCTTGTGATGATGTATGGGCAGACGCGTCTCTTTTACGCTATCAGCCGCGACGGTTTGCTGCCGAAAGTGTTTGCTCGCATCAGCCCGACCCGACAGGTGCCGTATGTGAACACGTGGCTGACTGGAGCGGCTGTTTCGGTGTTCGCGGGCATCATCCCGCTGAACAAGTTGGCGGAACTGACGAACATAGGCACGCTCTTTGCCTTTATCACTGTCTCGATCGGCGTGTTGGTCCTGCGCAAAACGCAGCCGAACTTAAAGCGGGCATTCCGCGTTCCGTTCGTCCCGGTCGTTCCGATTTTGGCTGTCTTATTCTGCGGCTACTTGGTTCTTCAGCTTCCGGCGACGACATGGATCGGTTTTGTCTCGTGGCTGTTGATCGGTCTAGTCATTTACTTTATCTACGGACGCAAGCATAGCGCGCTCAATGAAATGAGCAAAAGCGAAGAAAAAGTTGGCTGAGCGGCCAATAAGAAAAAGGAGCTGTTCTGATGGGGAAACAGCTCCTTTTTCCATTTCGTCAACCTTTTGGTCATACCGCGTTCCACCCTTTTCTCTTTTTTGCTGGATAGGAAAAACAACTGATTTTTGGCCGATGGAAGGCGTGTGTTCGGCGCGGCGTCGGACTTTTTTTGGGGACCTCTGCTCACTTACACATGTTGAAAACATTTCCTTTGAACGACGGCCATATTTGGTTTATGATCTGCGAATAGTATAAAGAACGAGCGTCGGACCGGCTTGTATAAGCGGGGTGAAAAGGGTGTTTGGTGCATTATTGAAACGAAGAGAGAGAACGCTTGAACGGACGGTTGCAGAAATTCAGCGAGGAAACGAAGCGTTGCGCAATGAACTCATCCGGCAATATAAGCCGTTTATTGTCAAAACCGTTTCAAGTGTATGCAAGAGGTTCATCCGCGAGGAAGATGATGAGGCGAGCATCGGACTGATCGCGTTTAACGAAGCGATTGAAAAATACGCGCTGCACAAAGGAGGTTCCTTTCTCTCGTTTGCGGAGCTGCTCATTAAGCGGCGCCTCATCGATTATATTCGAAAAGAGGCGAGAATGCGGGAGGCTATATGGCATGTTGAAGACGGAGAAGACGGCGAGCAGGGATCGCAAACGTACTTGGATGCGAAACTCTCGGTTGACGAATTTTACAAGCAAATCGAACAAGAGCAGCGCCGAGAAGAAATTTTCCATTACCAGCAAGCGTTGAAGCAATTCGGCATTCATTTTCACGATTTAGTCGAACAATCGCCAAAACATAAAGACGCCCGCCTAAACGCCATTCGTGTCGCCGAGTTGCTTGTTGTGAATGATGAATGGCTTGGCTTTTTGTTTCAAAAAAAGCAGTTGCCGATCAAACAGCTGGAAACGATGGCGTCTGTCAGCCGCAAGACGATCGAGAGAAATAGAAAATACATTATTGCGGTCGCGGTCATTTTGGCAGGCGATTACATTTACTTAAAGGACTAT
>NZ_BCQG01000074.1 GCF_001544315.1 Geobacillus jurassicus NBRC 107829 | reverse complement strand
AAGGTGATTTGACCCCGAGCGGCGGCGAGCTGCAGCTGGACAGTGCGAAAAGCGAAGGCGAGCGGCTTCTTCCGACGGTTATCTAGTTTTGAAGGAACGATTTCTTCTCATGATGCGGAAGTAGTTCAGCGGTAGAACACCACCTTGCCAAGGTGGGGGTCGCGGGTTCGAGTCCCGTCTTCCGCTTTTCTATCATGCGCTCGTAGCTCAATTGGATAGAGCATCTGACTACGGATCAGAAGGTTAGGGGTTCGAATCCTCTCGAGCGCGTTTAATCAACTTAAAAAGTATTGACAAAAAAACGATTAGCGATTATATTCTTATTGCAGTCGTCTTTAAGACAATTTCATTGATACTGATCATGCGGGTGTAGTTTAATGGTAAAACCTCAGCTTCCCAAGCTGAAGTCGTGGGTTCGATTCCCATCACCCGCTTTCCTTTATTTTGTTTTGATATTGTTTATCTGCCTGCCGTCCAGGCACATATGTACATGTCCCAGTAGCTCAGCCGGATAGAGCAACGAGCAAAGTCATCTTCGAAATGGCTGCGAGTTGTCCCGACGCACCAAGCTTCCTTGAATGGGCTTGTAGAGGAAGGGACAGCGGGAATATTGGAGTGTACTGTTGATTATGTCCCAGTAGCTCAGTCGGATAGAGCAGCGGCCTTCTAAGCCGTCGGTCGGGAGTTCGAGTCTCTCCTGGGACGCCACCTACATATGAAAAGATGCGCAAAATAGCCCTAAAACAAACCCTCTATCAGAAACATCGAATTCTTCGATGTGGCGATCGAGGGTTTTTTGTTTTGGACGGAAGCTATGACAACAGCCTGCTAAGGCTGGGGAAATTCGGATGGCTCAGCTGGATAGAGCAACGAGCCCAACATCTTTGAATCTACTGCGAGTTGCCCCGACGCATCCGGCTTCATCGAATAAGCTTGTAGAGGAAGGGGCATCGGCCCTAAGCCGTCGGTCGGGAGTTCGAGTCTCTCCTGGGACGCCATTTACATATGGAAGGAACGCATGGAAGTGCGTGAAAGAAAGTCTCCTATTACGAGCAACCGGATCAGCGGGTGCTGTGATAGGAGGCTTTATCTTTTATTTTTCGGGAATCCGAAAGAATCCCATAGTTTTTGAAAAAATTTTGCGCGAATTTTGCATGGGGATAAGGAAGGCCTCTTTTGCCTTTGCAGGTGAAGAGGCCTTTTCATTTCACTGTTTTGTGCCAGGTTCGCTTTTTTTAATCATTCCTAGGCGTTCTTTTAAGGCAAATTGCAGAAGTTGCGAAAAATTAATCCCTTCTGCTTCCGCGGCGTCATTTAACCATTTGGGGATCGTCAATGTTTTCTTAATTGATTTATTTTCCATTTCGTCACGGATATAGTCGGTCCACGCTTCAATCATAGAGACAAACGCGCCTTGGGGGATGGCTAATTTTTTAGGATCAGATGGTGCCGGAATAGGCTCGCTATCTTCTTCCATTCCGTAAAGGTATCCTTCTAAAGCATCTTTTGCCATACGAAATGCCTCTTCTAAAGTAGAACCTTCTGTAATACATCCTGGCAAATCCGGAAATGTGACGGTATATCCTTCACTCCCATCGGATCCGGGATCGAAAATAGCAGGGAAATAATATTTAGCCAATATGGCAAACCTCCTTTCGCAAAAGGGCTATTTCAGCCCTGCCTGCTTTAGTATTGAGTGCACTGTTTCGGGTTTTAAGTCTTTTCGCGGATGGGGAACGGTTACTGTTCCTTTTTTCGTTGGATGTTTGAAATGATGATGACTGCCGACTACTCTATGTAAGTACCATCCGTCTTTTTTCAGTAGTTTAATCAGTTCTTTCGATGAAATGTTTATTCCTCCTTTCCACATTTTTATTATAACACGTATGAATGATACGTGTAAAAGTGCTTTTCAAGGGGACGTGAGCAGGAAACGATGCAACATATTCGAAAAACACTCGAACAAAGCTTTATCATCGGCCGATCCATTGATCGGATGGCAAAGAAATTGTAGGAGTGACCGATGTAGCCTATTCGCGAGCCGAAGCGTTGGTGAGAACCGAGGCCAACTTCTTTCACAACTTGGCGGCCCACAACAGCTATCGCGACGCAGGGATGGAGAAATACGAAATTTTGGCTACGCTCGATATAAAAAGCAGCTTGAGCAGCGAGATCATGATTTGAAACAGCTTAAAAAGCAGGCGGAAGGACATGAAGAGCTGCAAACGAAGCTCGTGGAATAGGGGGAGCGTTATCAACATGAAAGGGACGTCATGGGATAGAACCGTGAATTGATGATCCTTGGGGAAGTGAATGATGGCAGTTGGTCGGCGCCGCGTTTTTGTCTTGCAAATGAAAACAAATTGAAACGTTCCTTTCCGCGAAAGTTTGTTAAAATGTATAGAATAGAAATAAAATCATAAAACGTGCCATACAATGAACATGCATGGCAAATATACGAGTCAGGTGATCGACATGGAGTTTGAACAGCAACTTGTTCATAAAACATTTTACGAGACGTTGATCGGTGCGGGGGAATGCGACATTGTCGGCGCGCTTGGCGATATTTTTTTCACTGCGCATCGGGATGGCGCTGATTTGTCGTCGATTCGCTTTGCCCAAGGGGAAGTGTATTTCCACCGCCGCGACTATGAAGCGGCCATTTTTAAATGGGAACAAGTCCATAACGACGACTTGCGCCCTTGGGCGCAAAAAAACATCGCCGACAGTTACTATGAGCTTGGACGGCTTGAGTTGGCCGAGGAGCTGTACCGCTCGATTGAGACGGAAAGCGAAACGTTGCAAGCGGAAATCATTTTACGCCTGTTTTCGCTCTACCGCGAGTTGGGGGAGAAAGAGAAAGCCGATGACATGATTAAGCGCGGCGTGACGCTGTATCCGGATTATCCGAATATGACCGAATGGGCGCGTGCCTTTTTCGAGGAGCAAGGCGACTGGCAAAGTGCGGTTGAACTGGCTTTAGGAGAGGCGGTGCGGACGTCGGCGCGCCGCTGGGCGGACATCTTGACCGGTTATGTGGAACAAGGACATGCGCGAACGATGACGCCCGCGCGGTTTTCACGCTGCCTAGCGCTGTTGTACGAAACGGATCGCGTGAAGTTTGAACGGCTTGTGCAGGCGCTATGGAACGGTTATCGGGATGGAGACCTCTATTTTTCGTGGCTCGCGGAGTGGAACCGCCTCTATGACGAGTTGGCGATCGGCCGCGACTACGACTGGAAGCGAATTCCTGGACTTTTAGGGGAAGCCTATGCGGGATTGATGAAAGGGCCGTACCGATTGAAAGAGTTAGTGGAGGTTGTTCCACCGCTTGTCAAAAGCTGGGTGAATTTAGCTGACGGTCCGGAGACAGCGGCGGCCGCGGCTGCCTTGTTGGCGTGGAGTGAGAAATTCCCTGAGGCGTTTGAGGAAGAAACGGTCAATGACGCCGCTAAGCGGCTCGTCCGTGCGGGCCGACAAGAAGGGGAAATGGGTGCGTCGCTGTTTGAAGAAATTGCCGATTGGGCGGAAGAACAGCGGGCGGGCTCGCATTTCCGCTTCCGCTGGTTCGTGCGGCAGCTGTCCGATCCGCGGACGCATTTCGTTTTGGTCGCTGGGGCGTCGCGCCATGAGCGGTTGGCGTTTTTGCGGACGTTGGTCGGCGAGGCAGCGTTGGCGGCGCCGTCTGCGCCGGTGCTTGCGTGGAGAAACGGCGGAGAGATGGAAGTCGCGAAAATCAGCGACGACCAGTTTACCGTTTTTTCAAGCATTGACGAATTTCAACAGGCATCAGGCGGCCGCGGAAGCCGATTCTCCGATGACGCTGTCATTGAATGCACGGCGCCGTTTTCACTCGTGCCGCAAGGGATTGTCTTGTTGGATATCGGCCCGCTCGGCGGGCGCGCTTCATCCGACCATGAAGCGCTTGTGTCGTTTTCGCTTGCTGACAGCATTCTCTTTCTTCTTAACGGCGAAGATCCGTTTTCTAGCGCCGATGAACAGTTGATGCTGCAGCTTCGCGAGCGGGCGCCGTCTGCGCCGATGTACGTTTTGCTTCCTCCGGGCGACGGGATGGTGGATGAAGAGGAGACGGCGAGAATCGTTGAGGAAGTTGAAGCGCATATTCGTACGATCGTTCCGGGAGCCAGCGTCATTGTCTATTCGCCGCATGCGCCAAGCCGCAAGCAGCAACAATCCCTCGTCGGTTGGCTTGAGGAGATGCGTCGCCATGTATCACCGGTCCGCCGCGAGGAAGCGATTTTAACGACGATCCGCCAGTTCATCGCCCATTTGTTCCGGCAACGGGCCGAGGCGGAAAGCCGGCTGGCGGAGCTGGTCGTGTGGAAAAAAGAAATGGCGGCCAAACTCAGCGGCGCCATTCATCAGCTCGGCGACCTGCAAGAGGAGAAAACGGCCAAAGCGGCAAAGTCGTTCCGCACTGTGTTGGCGGAAGTGCGGGCCGAGCTGTCAGCGGCGATTCCCGATCTGTTGCGCAACATGGCGGAGCTTGTGAGCGAAGACAGCGATTTTTCCCGCTTGCATCTTGAACTGAACGACAAAGCGAACGAACGGCTTCGCGCTTATCTCAACGAAGAGGTGTTGCCAAAGCTGCGCCGCGCCATGGAACAGTGGATTGCAGCGACGGAAGACGAATTCAACGAATGCCAAGTGTTTTTGCATGAAATGGGCGAAGGGTTTAACGCCATGTTCGGCGAGGAGCGGCTCAAGCTCGAATGCGATTTTCGCATCCTCGCCGATTGGCGGCGCGATATGGATCGGTTGATCAGCGGGGTGCAAATGGACAAGGTGAACGTTTTCTTGCGGAGAACGCCAAGCCAGCTGCTGTTGAAAGGGGCAGGCAAACTGCTCGGTGCCTTCACGCAAAACAAGGCGATGCTGGCGCAAAAGTATAAGCAGTTCATCCAGACGCAAGATTACGCTGAGGCGGCGGAGGCGATCATTCAGCAGCTGCTGCTGCCGTTTGAATGGTTTGCCAAATCGCTTGAGCGTGACGTCACCCAATTTTTCCACGCGCCATTGACGGCGCTCGATGAAACGTTGAAACGGCTGGAGCTGGAGATCGCCGCCCAGGAAGGCGAGCTCAAACATATGCGCAAAAACCCTGAGGCGTACCGCGACCCGCTCGTGCTCTTTGGCATTCGTTTGCGGCAATGCGAGCAGCTGGCGCAGGCGGCATCCGCCGCTGTGCAATTGCTGCAGGACGAAAACAAGCCAATCGGTTCGGTCTAATGGTTCCATGCGGAACCGTGTTTGAACGGAATAAGGCTGCGTCAACGGTCGGGTCTGGCCGCTCGTTTGGCGCAGCCTTATTGTTTAGAGCTGGCGAAACTGATTACGACAGTTCGAATGCCCAGTTGCCATTGCGGAAAATCGGTTCGCGTTTGCCGTCTTTTGTCACGCCGTCAATGTTCAGCTCAGCTGAGCCGATCATAAAGTCGACGTGGACGAGGCTGTCGTTGACGCCGCGGCGGTCGAGCTCCTCTTTGGCGAGCGATGCGCCGTTTTTGATGTTCGTCGGATACGCCTTGCCGAGCGCGAAATGGCAAGCGGCGTTTTCGTCAAACAGTGTGTTGTAAAAAATGAGATTGGACAGCGACACCGGCGATTCGTGCGGCACGAGGGCGACTTCCCCGAGGCGGCGCGCCCCGTCATCAGTGTCAAGCAAATGCTTCAGCGTTTCATACCCCTCTTCGGCGCTGAAGTCGACGACTTGACCGTCTTTGAACGTGAGCGTAAACCCATCGATCACGTTGCCGTTGTAATTGAGCGGCTTCGTGTTGCGCACCGTGCCGTTGACGCCGTCTTTATGGGGCATCGTGAATACTTCCTCGGTCGGAATATTTGGATTGAAGCGCACGCCGCTTTGACTTGTCGCCGCGCCGCCGTGCCAAACGTGCCCGTCGACGAGCTCAACCGTGAGATTGGTGCCCGGCGCTTCGTAAACGAGCTGTTTGTATTGCTTTTCATTCAAGTAATCGACGATGCGGGCGAGCTGGTCGTTATGTTCGCGCCAGGCAGCGATCGGATCGTCTTGGTCGACGCGGACGATGCGGAAAATGGCTTCCCATAATTTGTCGATGGCTTCTTCATCACGCAGATCGCCGAATACTTTTTGCGCCCAAGCAGCCGTCGGAACGGAAATGAGCGACCAGCAGTTCCGATCGGCCATAATGGCGCTCCGGTAGTTGGCGAGCGCTTGAGCCGCTGTTTTATTGGCCGTCGCGATCCGCTTTGGATCGACGTCTTTTAACAGGTCGGGATTAGGGGCGTAAATCGATAAAAAAGCGGCCCCTTGTTCCGCGAGCTCCTCCATCGCTCTCGCCCGCCACATCGGGTATTCGGAAAATGCTTCATCCGGTGCGTGTGTAAATTTGATGTATGTAAGCGCCTCGTCGTTCCATTCGACATACACGTGCTTTGCTCCAGTTTCATACGCGGTTTTGGCGATTTTTCGCACGAGCGGCGCCGCCTCAAGCGGGGCGTTGACAAACAGCGTCTGTCCGGGCTGAATGTTCACGCCGACTTTCACCGCCAGCTCGGCATATTTGTCCAATTCCTTCTCCCAACGGTTCATCTTGCTCACTCCTTTTTTTGGATTCATCTCCACTTTATTATAATTCGGGCCGTCTCGCAACTTGCGGCGCTTCACATGTTGATTCTGTCCGGATGGAAGCAAAACTTTCCAATGTGGGAGTCATCCTAATGCTGGAATAAATGGATGGTTTGACACATATGTAAAGAGTAAAGAGATTTCCATTGTGAAGAGCAACGAATCTCGTTGTCACCGGCACTATCGTTGCAGCCTGATGATAGTGCCTTTTTTATGGAAAGAGGGTGGGATGGCGGATCGAGAGGGACGTACCGGCAGATCAGGAGTGCGCCTGCGCAAAACCATACAAACAGGGAGGAACAGCGATGAATGGCATCATCTTGGCGGAACTCGTGCTGTATTGTCTTGTGATGGCGGCGCTTGGCTATTGGTATGGGAAAAAGGAGATGAGCCATTCCGACTTTTTGCTTGGCGAAAAAAAACTCCCCGGTTGGGCGCTTGCTTTTTCCGAGCGGGCGACGGGGGAATCGGCATGGCTGCTGCTTGGCTATACGGGGTTTGTGTTTGCGAGCGGTCTTTCCGCCATTTGGGTGGCTGTCGGCATTGTCATCGGCATCGTGTGCGCCTGGCTTTTTTTGGCGGATCGGTTCCGGCAAGAGGCGGAGCGGTACGGCGCTTTGACGCTGCCCGGTTATTTAGCCAAACGGTTCGGCGCGCACGGACAAACGATTTTATGGCTTTCCACCGTCTTAATTTTCAGTTTCATGATGTTTTACTTCAGTGCGCAAATCGCCGGTGCAGGCAAGACGTTGTTTGCTGTGTTTCATATTGATCCGCAGCTTGGCATGGTCATCAGTGTGGCGATTGTCATCATTTTGTCCTATACCGGCGGGTTCGTCAGCGTCGTCTGGACGGATATGATTCAAAGTGTGCTTATGCTGGCGACGCTTGTGATTTTGCCCATTGTGGCGCTCGTGGAAATTTACAGCGGCGGGCTGTCGATCAGCGCGGCGCTTCATCAGGCCAAACCGGGCCTCGACTCATGGACGGGCGGGGCAGCGGGTTTTGCGCTCGGGCTGCTGTTGTTTAACAATTTTGCCTGGTTTTTCGGCTATCTTGGCGGCCAGCCACAGTTGAGCGTCCGCTTCATGGCACTAAAAGACGCCCGCGAGGCGAAAACGGCCAAAACAGTGGCCATCATTTGGACGTTGCTGGCCTATGGCGGCGCGTTTTTGATTGGCCTTGCGGCGATTGCACTTTACCAGGGCGACTCATTGGCCGATGTTGAAACGGTATTGCCGCATATGGCGTTGGATTTGCTGCCGCCGTGGCTGGCGGGGCTGCTGCTGTCGGGCATTTTGGCCGCCATCGTGACAACAGCCGATTCGCAGCTGCTCGTGATTACAAGTTCCATTAGCGAAGATATTGTCCGCCGCTCGCTGCGCCTTCGCCTGTCGGAAAAGCAGCTTGTCGCCCTTTCCCGCGCGGTTGTGGTCATCGCCGGGCTGCTTGGCTTGGTGCTGGCGATGACATCAGAATCGCTTGTGTATTTCATTGTCAGTTGGGCGTGGGCGGGAATCGGTTGCACGCTGTCGCCGGCCATTTTGTTGGCCTTCTTTTGGAAACGGTATTCCGGTATCGGCGTCATCGCGACCATTGTTGCCGGTTTTGCCAGCACGGTCCTTTGGATTTCCTCGCCGCTTGAGGAGATCATTAGCTCGCGGTTTACGACGTTTGCCATTGCTTTGGCCGCCGGCGTGCTGTTCAGCCTGCTGTTCCCTGATCGGCAGCGGGCGAAGTAATTCGCCCGACGGCCGTTATCGACAAAGGTATCCCAAAAGAGATTGGGATACCTTTTTTCATTCAATTCAAGAAAATGTGTTGCGCTTTGTTTGAAAGGAAATTCTCTGCCGAGCCCTTGCCCAAGGCGACGGTAATGGATTGAGAAAAGCGGCGCTGTTCACTGTTTGTCCATCACTTCTTGAACATATTGTGAAATAGTGAACAAATATATTTCGCTTGCTAAAAAAAGAAGTATGATAAAAGTGTAAGCAACATCTTCCAAAACGTCCGGCCGCAGCGTATAAATGACCGCCATCACGCCGCGCAGGCTGCTCCGGGCTTCCTAACAGCCGCTCCTTCTCCAATGTGGAAGGGGCGGCTGTTTGCCGCATCGGAGAAAATGGTTGGCTGTTTGAAAAAGGAAAACGGGCGAATGACGGCGAAATGATATGCATATGGATAAAGCAGGGGACATGAACAACCATTTGAGAGCGTTTTCTGATAGGAAACATACTAACCGTTCAGTATTTTAACGAAGGATGGTGAAACTGATGAACGAAACGCGCCCGTATTGGCCAGGCGGGCTGCCGACGGAGCTCCGCTACGCGCTTGGCGAACAGCCTCTGTACGACTATTTGCGCCATCGCGGCGAACGCGAGGAAAACGAGCCGGCGTACATCTTCTATAACAAGGTGATGACGTGGGGAACATTGCTCGATCACGTCCGCCGTTTTGCCCGCTATTTGCGGGAAAAAGGGGTGGGAAAAGGAAGCTATGTCGCCTTGTACATGCAAAACTGCCCGCAATACATCATCGCCCATTTTGCCGTTCAGCAGTTGGGCGGCATCGTTGTTCCGCTCAACCCGATGTACCGGGAATCAGAGCTTGCCTACTTTTTCACCGAAGTGCCGCTGGCCGGCATCATCGCCGGAGAAGAAGGATTGCCGCGCGTTCGACAAGCGGAACAACAAACAGCCCCGCTGTCGTTTATCGTCGCGTGCCATTACGGCGATTACGCCGATCCGTCTGGGGAGATCCCGCTTTGCGCCGAGCTTGCGCAACCGAAAGAGCCGATGAGCGGCGCGGACGATTTTGCCGCCATTATTGCCGCTTATCCGCCTCTTGAGGAGGCCGCTGCCATTGACTTATGGAACGATGTCGGGCTGATCATTTTCACATCCGGCACGACCGGGCGGCCGAAAGGGGCGATGCTGACGTATGGCAACGCGCTGTTTAAGACGGCCGCGTCTGCGCAGGCGAACCGGTTGACAGAAAAAGCGGAAGTGCTGATGGCCCATTCGCCGCTTTGCCATATCGCCGGGATGGTGATGGGGCTGAATACGCCGGTGTACACGGGGAATCCGTGCGTGCTGTTCACCCGCTTTGACCCGATGGCGACGATCAAGGCCGTTGAAATGTACAAGGTGACAGCCTGGTACAGCATCGCGCCGATGAATGCAGCCATTTTGCAAGTGCTGCCAACCACTTCTGCCGACTTGTCAAGTTTAAAACGCAACTTGGCGACGAGCTTCGGTCTGCCGGTGACGAAAGACCTTGCCGCGCGTTGGGCGGAAGCGACCGGCGGGTGCTTGCTGTATGAGGCGGCATATGGGCTGAGCGAGACGCATACGTGCGACACGTTTATGCCGGATGATCGCGTGAAATTCGGCTCGTGCGGCATCCCAACGTATGAGACGGACATCCGCATCATCGACCCGGAAACGAAACAGGAGCTTGGGCCCGGACGGTCGGGGGAAATTGTCGTCAAAAATCCAGGTGTCTTTAAAGGCTACTTCCGCCGCGATGACGCGACGAACGAGACGCTGAAAGACGGGTGGGTGTACACAGGTGATATCGGGTATATCGATGAAGACGGCTATTTGTATTTCCAAGGCCGGTTGAAAGAAATGATCAAAGTGTCCGGCTACAGCGTCTTTCCGGAAGACGTCGAGGCGCTGTTGAACGAGCATCCGGCCGTTAAGCAATGCGCGGTCATCGGCGTGCCTGACCCGGCGAAAGGGGAAGTGCCGAAAGCGTTTGTCGTTCTCCATGATTCGTACAAAGGAAGGGTGGCGCCGTCTGACTTGATCGAATGGGCGAAAACGCATATGGCGGCGTTCAAATATCCGCGCTATGTCGAGCTGATTGACGAGCTGCCGGCGACGCCTTCCGGAAAAGTATTGCGAAAGCTGCTGCCAAGGGGCTAACATAGCGGCGGGGTTTGATGCGGGCCGCCCCGCCTTTTTCTGCCAAAGGGGGATCGCGATGAAACATTTGCGGCACTTAACAGACGAACTGATGGCGAAAAAAGCGCGCGCCGCGCTAGGCGGCGGAGAAGAGAAAATCGCCAAGCAGCACGCGAAAGGGCTGCTGACGGCCAGGGAGCGGATCGAACGGCTTGTGGATGCCGAAACTTTTGTCGAGTTCGGACAGCTGAACGCGTCCGACCAACCCGATTTGGAAGAAACGACGTATGGAGACGGGCTCGTCGCCGGCATCGGCAAAGTAAGCGGCCGCCCTGCCGTCGTGATCGCCGGGGATAAAACGGTGCTCGCTGGCACGGAGGGAAACGTCCATTTGCGCAAATCGCGGCAAATGCATGCGTTGGCCGTGAGAAATGGCTTGCCGATGTTTTTCCTCCATGAAGGCGGCGGGCTGCGCATGCCGGACGGAATGGGGTCGGACGGGATCAGCGACAAATTGTTTCCGCGCGAGCTGCTCACTCATCACCGACAAGTGCCGACAATGGCGGCGATTTTGGGAGACAGCTACGGCGGTCCGACATGGACGGCGGTCAGCTGCGACTTTGTCACGCAGCTGAAGGGGACATGCATGGCGATCGCCGGGCCGCGCATGCTCGAGCTGGCAAACGGGCAGCGCGTTTCTCCAGAAGAGCTTGGGGGCGTAGACATTCATCACCAGTATACAGGGCAAATTGACGCCGATGGCGAGACGGAGGAGGAATGCATCGGGCAGCTGAAACGATTTTTCTCGTACATGCCGCAAAACGCGAACGAGCGGCCGCCAATGCGGAAGACGGACGATGACCCATACCGGATGGTGGAGGAAGTGTTTTCGATTTTGCCGGACAGACGAAACCGCGTCTATGATATGCGAAACATCATCGCCTGCCTTGTCGATGACGGCGACTATTTTGAGTGCCAGAAAAAATTCGGCAAAGCGCTCATCACCGTTTTGGCTCATTTGAACGGCCATGTAGTCGGCATCATCGCCAATCAGCCCAACCAATACGCAGGAGCGCCCGGGCCGCAGGAATGCCAAAAGGCGACGGAATTCATTTGTTTGTGCGACTCGTACCATATTCCACTCATTTTTTTGCATGATACGCCTGGCTTTCGGATCAGCGCCGAGGCGGAAAAAGCGAAAATGGCGACGAAAATTATGGTGTGGAATCAGGCGCTTGCTCTATCAACCGTCCCGAAAATTTCGGTTGTCATCCGCAAAAGCATCGGCGCGGCGTACGGCAATATGTGCGGACCGGGGATGGGAGCGGATGTGGTCGTCGCCTGGCCGAGCGCGGAAATCAATTTCACCGGTCCGGAAGTCGGCGTCAACGTCGTATACGGCCGCGAGCTTGAACGCGCCGACAACCCGCATGAGCGGCGTCAGGAGCTGCTCAAACAGTGGTCGTTTGACAGTTCGCCGTATGGGGCGGCGCGAAAGCATTTGATTGATGACGTCATCCATCCGGCAAAGACGCGGAAGTTCCTTTGCCAAACGCTCGAATACTTATTGACGTCCAAGCGCGAAAAAAGCGAGCGTTTGCTTGCCGCTTGGCCGACGGGGTTTTAATAGAAGCCAGTGAGAAGTCCCCCTCTACCAATGGTGGAGGGGGCTGCGCTTGGCTGTTCGCCTCTCTTTCATCGAGGGGTAGCTATCGGCCACCGCATGTGGGATGTTAAAAGTCGGGAAAGACATTGACAATCCAATGGAAATGGAATATTCTTTAATTAGAAAGATGTCTAAATATCGAATGTTTTACTCTATATTTAGACAGTTTTCTAAATGTCTAACTATATACACGCATGAAAAACTGTTTGCATGTGCCGCATAGGAAATAACGACAAACGAAAGATACCCCTCAGCGGCCAATCCAACTCTTGAAGGTGTATCCAAAACTCGTTCACAAGGTGGGATCGCCATTGTCGTTCAACGAAGCGTTTAAAGCGATCGCCGACCCGACGCGCCGGAAAATTTTATCCTTGCTGCGAAAAGGGGATTTGACGGCAGGGGAAATCGCCTCGCATTTTGATATGCAAAAACCGAGCGTCTCGCATCATCTGAAAGTGTTGAAACAGGCCGACTTGGTGCAGGACCGTCGGGAGGGCCAGCATATCTATTACTCGCTCAATACGACGGTGTTTCAAGATTTGCTCCGCTGGTTTTACGATTTTGTCGAAAAGGGGGAGAGAAACGATGAGGATTAGCCGGCTTGCGATTGTGCTTACTGCTTTGGCATATTTATTAAGTTTGGCCGCCCTCCCGTATTTGCCGGACCAAGTGGCGATTCATTGGAACGCTTCCGGCGAAGCAGATGGCTTCAGCAACAAATGGTTGGGCGCGTTTCTTCCGCCCTTATTGATGACATTTCTCATCATTTTGATGGGAGTGCTGCCGAAGTTCGACCCGAAAAAAGAAAGTTACGGCCGTTTTCAAAAAAGCTACGGCATTTTCAATGCGGCGCTCGCATGCTTTTTCTTTGTGCTGCACGTCGTGACATTGGTGTACAATCTCGGGTTTCCGGTCGATGTTGGGCTGCTCGTGCCGCTTGGCGTCGGGGCGCTGTTTATTGTGCTTGGAAACTACATGCCGAAAATCAAACATAATTATTTCGTCGGCATCCGCACGCCGTGGACGTTGGAAAGCGAGACCGTTTGGAACAAAACGCACCGCTTCGGCGGCAAAGTGTTTATCGCGATGGGGATTTTGTCGATGCTGACCGTGTTTTGGCGCGGGGAGATGCAGTTTGTATTGTTTATCCTCGTCATTGTTTTT
>NZ_BCQG01000073.1 GCF_001544315.1 Geobacillus jurassicus NBRC 107829 | reverse complement strand
ACACATAATGAAAGAGCGTCTCGACTTCCTCTGTATGCCAGACTTTGAACAAAGAATGTTTCATCCATTGCCTTGCATCCAGTTGGTCTTGTTGATAAAAGCATAAGCTGCAGTCACTGAAGCTGCTTTCAAATGCTAAAACTCGAAACCCCAATTCTTTATGTAGGTACTTGATCATCTTTGTTTTAATCATGCTATGCTCTGCCACACCGTGGCCATTCTCTCCCAAAAAAACGATCCGTTTATTCTGCAGTAAAGGTTTTAAAAAATACAAATCGGAATCATCATCGAATTCATGCAATTGTATACGGTACGTATGACCTTTGAGCCAATCGATTTCAGAAGAAATATTATTTTTGCGGTGAAACATGTGTTTATCCCCTTGCTTTCATAATATTCCGCAGCATTACTGCCCCAAAGCCTGTAAAACGGTCAGATAAACATTTTAAACGTTTTTTCATTTGTCACCGTCCCTCTCGCTTTTTTAACGGAAGACCCGTTATCAAAATTAAACTGTACGCCCATAATAACCAAGAACCAAAATACCGATCGGATTGCACAGGTAAATTCGTAAACACATCTGGAAAGATCACTAACACAACCGTATCAATGAACATGCCGGGAAGCACAATAAACATAGCGGCTTTTAAACGTTCATCTTTTGTTAAGCCTTTAAGCTTGTACAGCGGATAGGTGAACAAAGCAATGACTGGAACAACAAGCAGATAGGACAAAAGAAGAAGTAAAGCGTTTTCTGGATGGAAGAAAAAATGGCCAAAAAACCGGAAAATGAGGGTTGCTCCTAACCAAACAAGAAAGCCCCAAATAAGAAAATACACGATCAACACCCCTTTTTCTTAAATAAGTCATAACCACATTTTCACCAACGATTTTGATCCATCATACCTTCACAGACGGTCCTTATTCTTTTCGGCAATAAAATCTTTAATAAAAAACAACGGGTAAATCATCAAATACAAGTTGGCAGCCCACCAAGTAATGTCAAAATCCTTGCTAAAAGCCCAAAATGCAATGGCCTGCAATCCGGAACAAAAAGTCAACACAAGAGAAATCAGAGCCCAGTTCCGCCATGCCGGGTTGTTTTTATTATATAAATATATACTGTAAAGACCAGTGATAGAAATGAAAATATCTAATGGGAAAAACGACCAGTTCCATGCGATAATAATCGGGTTATCATAGTCTTTAAACGCTACTTCTTCAGGTATAAGATGGAAAAAGGTAATGAGCCAGTATATAATAAACCCAATATCCGTTACTAAAAAAAACGGTTTTAAACACTTCATTTTTTCCTCCAACACAACTCATCCATTCTACAGATTTTCTGCTCATGTTTCATCAACCTAGAAAACAAACTGTAACATATTAAAACAAAACACATGATATAAAGAGCTGTTGATAAACCAAATAAATCGGCCAGTCCTCCTCCTGCAATTGGACCAAGTATCATCCCTAAGGAATAGGGCCATATTAAAAACAGCAAATGCAGTAGCATACGCCCCCCACCTAAACGATCAACAGAATTCGCTAATTCCGGCAAAGTCGGCGTTAAGACAAAACCAGCCGCTGCCCCTACCAAAAAAAGTACGGCTCCTTCTAATATTAACGAGTTAGGGAGTATGACCAATGGAAGAGAAACGGCTAAAATAAGCAGGCCTGCCATCATCAAAGAAAAAGTTCCGCATCGATCAGATAACCAACCAGCTAAGGGACTTACCATTCCATAAGAATCCTTCGCTGCTCGTACGTGAGCGGTTGACCTAACGCGCGTTGGATTCGTCCATCCGGCAGTTCCAACAGGACGACCCTAACATACCAAAACAATTGAAAAATCGCTTGTCCGGTCGGTCGGGTCAGTTTCCGACCTCCCGCGCCCTTTCATGGGCGTTCCGGGGTGATGAACGGACGCACTCGGCGCTGGAAGACACGGTAAATCGCCAAGGCCAACAGAAACAAATAGCCTAATACCGCGACTCGTTCCGGTTTTTTCACGTAAATCTCATCCGTAAAGAACGGGTCTTTCAAGAAAGAAAAGTTCATTTCCACCGAGATTTGACCTTTATACAACTTCAAGATCTCTTTCGCATCCATCGGCTGACCTTTCCATTCCTTCGGAACGGTCGTGACAAGGACAAATCGGGACGCTTTCCGTCTCGCCTGTTCCCACGCAGCTTGGTCGAATTCCACGTTCAAGCGAAGGGCGTACACCGTCTCCATGTCCAGTTCCGCCCCTTTTTTCGGACGTCCGCGCCGTTTTTTCGGGCGCACCATCGCTTCGACCGACGCCTCGACGCGATGGAACCGGGGACGAAGGGACGCCTTTAGAGACGCTAGGGCTTGTTCGGCGTCTTCCCGGCACGAAAACAGGCGGCTTTCCCATCGGGTTTGTTCCTGCCGAAGAAACTCCTCTTCTTGGTTTCGCTCTTTTTCGAGCATCTTTCCTTTTCGTTGGTCGAGCGCGCTGGATTCGACGACGATCAACCGGACCGAATGACCTTCGTACGTCGATGTCGTTTCCCACACCCGGTAGGTGGCTCCGTTTTTCTCCGCTAGGGAGAACGGATCGCTCCACGGCGTGTCTTGGGCATCGGCTTTAGCCAGCGCGGTTTTGACGATCCGGAGCGAAGAAGGACCTCTTGTGATCAAAAAGGCGTTGGCGGCCTTCGTTTGCGCCAGCGTGTCTTTCGTCATGGCCGCAGAATCGGCTACGTAAATCCATTCGTCTTCGATTTTGGCCTGCTTCAGCTGTTTCTGCACACGGGACAACACCTCGGGATTCCACGTTTTATCCGGCAGGTTGCCGTCGTGTACATCGCCATAAAACGGGATGCCATCCTCGTTGCCAATCAGCCCAAATCCGATCTGCTTTTGCCAACGATGATGCCGGTTGTAGCCATGCGTAATCTGCAAAGCATCCGGTGAGGCCGATTCATACGTACCGTAAACCGATACATCGGTCGTATCGGCATGGAACACCCGAAGAGGGATTCCCTCTTTCTTGTAAATCTGCACCAAACAAGCCGAAAGAACCGCGTGGATATTGGCGTCGTACAGCCGATCCAGATGGCGCGCGATGGCATCGTCGTTGAACCAAGAAGGGGAAAGCCCTGGTCGGATCAGCTTAGGCAAATCGATGTCATGCGCCCATCGTTCCACATGAACGAGTGCTTGCCGACCGCTCAAGATATCCAAGGTGAGCAGCCAGACCACATCGCTGGCTCGGGTTTGGCATTGCGGATCCACCGGAACCAGACGGTCGATTAACGAAGGGAGACCAAGGTTCTTGAAAATAGTGCTTATTATATTCAAATAGGAACTTTCATAAATGGCACGGATTTGAACGCTCATGATGTAGAAACTCCTTTGCCTCTCTTGTGTTTCAAGGATTCATTCGACAGGAAGATAAAAAAATCCTCCCGATGTTTGTCGAGAGGGTGCGAAATGTAAGATCCAGCATATATCTCGTATTTAAGATGGTTTTTAAGATGATGTATAAAATTTTGTGTAAAGCATTGTGCTAGACCAAAAGAAAAAGGTAGGGTATTCTCTGATTTGGCTAAAAACAACCTTCCAGAGAAAGGAGAACCCTAACTATGTCTAAAAGTATACCGAATTTATGAGGATTTGCCGAAGCGTAGGAAGCCTTTCAACGAATGTTTGAAGAACGTTATAATTAACCAAATAATGTAAAACGATGAGATAAGGAGATTCTCCCTCTCCACTCATAAGACTGAATATTCAGTCTTATGAGTGGAGAAAACTCATCACCTATCCATTTTAAATCCATTTCAGAGATACCCTACTATCTTACATTACACAAAATTCTTGACGGTACCCGGTTTCACTAGAATTTTCAAAACCGAAAAGCACATAGGCCAAAGATTCAAGTGCTCATCGCATATTACGAATAGCTTTTAGTCACTTTAATTTTTCTTTCGCTAATAAATTTCTTTTGTCGACCAACAACCCGTACTACTTGCTTTATATACTGTTTTTCAGGTGGGCACGGGGCTTTTCCTGTTTCAATCCTAATTAGAGGACAAGCAGATCCTTGACAAGAAGGTCTTAGGAAGCACTTCTTACAGCCCTCATCTTCAGACTCATCGTTCATAACCCACAAAGCAAATTTATCTATATCTATTCTAAAGTTCCCATCTTTTTCAACTTTTCCAATCTTATTTTTTTCATTATATAACGCTACTGTACACTTATATAAAGTACCGTCTGATCCAATTACATAAGAATTAGGATCAGCCGCATAACATACATAACCACCAGGTTGAAGAATGCTACCTAATGTAGTCGATAACCCCTGATTTAAAGCATCTTCACACAAACTTAGTGCTACTTTTGCTCTTATTTTTGTATCAAATATATCTAAATCTTCATCATTCGGCCCGCCCCATCGACCAATAGGAAAGTAGTTGACGTGAAACCTTCCATCGTTGGAAAACGTTTCGGAAAGCTCTTTTGTAAGATCGCGTATATAAGGTTCATTACTTTTATCGAAGTTGACACGTATCCTAACCTGAAAATCATATTCCAAACAACTCAAATTTTTCAAATTATTAAATATTCTTTTGAAAGTTCCTTGTCCTCCCACTAACTTACGTGTTTGATCATGAATATGTTCAGGGCCGTCTATAGTTATCTGGAAATTGTCAACACCTAGCTTTAATAATTTTGTCGCCGTATCACTGTTTAAAAGGAATCCATTAGTAGTAATACCAGCACGAAACTTGAAATTGTACTTTTCACTTAATAAAAGGAATTGATTTGATAATTTTTCAATAACATCTAATGCGAGAAGAGGTTCTCCTCCAAACCAATGGACATTCAAATTTTTTAGTTGAGGCCCTCTTTTCTCAACATATTTTATTACACCTTCAATAACATCATCCGACATTTTTCCTTTCTCAAAATTTTCATAACAATATGTACACCTAAAGTTACACTGTTCAGTGACTAAAAAAATCAAATACATATTTTCAGGATTTCTTCCTTTGATTTCATGTAAAATTCGGGCTCTTTTAAATTCGTCTACATTACTTTTGATTAAAAAGCCATAATTAGCAAGAATCTTTGCAGTATCATCAAGCTCATCACATCCCGATCGGAGAATATTTTTAATCTTATTAGCATGAGCTTGTGGAACACGTAAAAATGCCCCCGTATAAGTATTACATATATAAAGATCCCCATTCTCTTCATGGGAAAGAATATTAAATCGCGATGCTACCCATCTATCATTCACATCTGATTTTACCTCTTTGGGAATAGTAGAAAACGGCTCCATTTTTACCCCTCCTATAATCAAGGGATAGCTTAATATAGCTATCCCCGATGACAAAAGAATATGATCAGCATCCTCCGCAGTTTGTGTTAGTCGGTGCAAAAGAAAGAAGAACGTCTTCTGCTGTTGGATTCAAGACATCGAAGCCTTCATCAAGAATTTGAAGCATTTCCTGATTCATGCAATTCACCTCCTTTCAATTCATTGTCTGACTGCTGTATATGTCTCTGTATATACTCAGCTACTGTATATGGGGGAGGTACATGTCCATAATCTACTTTTTCTCCGGTTGCAGTTATCCATGCATTTCCACTAGGAAATACAACTTTATGTCCAAAACTGATCAGCTTTTTAGCATTGTATTGTGTAACTTTTGCATCCCACATGTTTGGCCCCATATTTGGGAAAAAGACAACAGGTCTTGGAGAGCATAAAACCAGCATGGTTAACAAATTATCAGCTATTCCGTTTGCACACTTCGCTAAAGTATTAGCAGTACAAGGCAAAATGATGAAAATATCCGCCCAGTCATGTAAAAAGGAATGAGGAACTCTATTTCGTGTATACTCCTTTGGAAAATCGTACATATCCTGATATGCAGGAGCATCAGCGTGCGCCGCTAAAAAATTGACATCAATAAATTTCTGAACGTTCGATGTACAAACTAGTCTAATGTTAGCATCTAGTTTTTCTCTAAAAACTCGTAAATACATAGGTAGTTCAACAACTCCTGAAGAACCTGTAACGCCAACTAATATATTCAAGCTTAACACCTCCTTTACATTACAGTTTCTCTTGGCGTACCTTTTCTCTCATTAATTAATAACGAAGATAAACTAGTAACTATACCCAAAGCACCTGCAATGAAGAAAAGATATTTTATATTGAAATAATCAACACTGACCCCAAAAATAAACTGGGCTACTGGCGTTGAAAGCATTGAAATCGCCATCATAATACTATTAACTCTTCCTAATAAATGAATAGGCACAGAACGTTGAACAAAAGTAGGTATAAGGACTCCTATAAAACCAGTAATTAAGCCAATTACAAAAACGAAAATTAGAATAATCAAAAAATTTTGGGTGAAACATAGTGCGGCAATACCAGTAGCTTGTAAAAGAAAAGATAAATAAATAATCTTCAATTCAACCTTGTGAATGCTTTTAACTGAAAAGATTAAACCAGTTAACAAACTTCCCATTGACATCGATGAATATATATATCCTAAATACTTAGCATCACCACTAACATTTTTAGCTAAAAAAGGGAACAATACATTAACCCCGTTTGCTCCAATATTTACAAAAAACATAGTTATAACCAAATAAAAAATCATTTTTTGTCTATTCAAAAAACTAAAACCAAGTCTTAAATCCGAAAAGTAAGAAGTTTTGTCATTATTATCGTTCATATTTTCAAGATGACTATTTTTAGAGTCAATAAACAAAATTAAAAAAGTTGAAAATACATATAAGATAGAAATGGCTATCAAGGAATGTTCTATTGAGATTGATTCAACCATCCAAGCGGCGATTAAAGGGCCCAAAATGATCGTTGTTCTTACAACAGTGAAGTATTGACTATTGAGACGACTCAAATATTCAGTAGCGACTAATCTTGGCTTTATTGATTCTGAGGCTGACCAATAAAAAGCATCAATCGCTCCAAACAAAACGGAGACCATTATGAGAATTACAAAAGAGATAGTATGATCCCATAACAGAATAGCCAAAACTAACACAATGATTGCCCTTATCATGTCTGACAACCACAGAAACAACTTTGCCCCTATTCGATCAATAACCGGTCCGCAAAGAAGCCCAGCAATAAATCTCGACAAACCTAGGGAAAATAAAACTGCTCCCATCAAAAAACCTGATTGTAAAACATCAGCAATATACCAAGCTATAACAACACTGTATATGACATCCCCCAAGTTTGAAAGAAACGTTGCTATACAAAATTTTGTAGCGTTCAAAATGATCACCCTTAGAAAGATTGAGACTAGGCATGTAATGCACTTGTGAAACAGAACAAAATCAAAACATAGGATAAGGGGCGGTTTTAATATAACTAAAGATTAATTATATTACAATTATTACAATAATTATTTTATCGGGAAAATACGGTAATGTAAAGAGTTTTTTTGTAATACCTCGTCTCGTTTTGTCGGATATCGTTGAATGCAACATATCTTTTGTTATGTTGAATAATTGAAAACACAAAAAAAGAAGCCAACGAGTGGCTTCTTTACCGCTTTTATAGAACTTTTTCCGACTTTTCATCATACCGCTTCATTAAACTGTAAGCGATGGATAACTTTTTTAAAATGTAATCTTGAGGATCAGCTGTTTGCACGTACCCTTCTAATTCCTGTACTTTCACATCCGCAAACATGCCGCCTACCCTAGCTAAATGGTCGATGATATCAAAAAGTTCGCCGTTGTCGGAACGGTGTTTAACTGCTAAGAATTGAATTTCGTCCAGTCTCTCGCGAATTTCCCGAGCTGCAGAAATTGTAAACTTACTCTCCATACGTATCGTATCCCCCTCGTAAATGGACATTCGCCATAGATTATATTTATCAAAGGGAATAGTTATGAAAGAAATCTGAATCAATCATTTAAAATACGATGTCGTCCTCCAAAAAACAACCGCATCGATTTTAAGGCGTTTAGTAGGTGTAAATTATCACTTTATTTCGGAACAAAAGAGCCATTTTTTTGCACATTCCTTCAGAAAGCCCTCTCCCCTTTTCTGAAAGAATGTGCTAAATTTTTTGTGAATTATTTCGGAAGAGAAAATCCATCGGTTCAGAGGAGGGGAGGAGGACGTGATTCAATTTCATGACTTTGGCATTGACGTCCAAACGTATGCAGAGCGTGGAAAAGAAAACGACTTCCCTCTTCTGACACAGTGTCCGCATTGCCGGGCCAAGCGCCCGTTGCACCGCCACGGTTACTATGAGCGAAACGCATTGACCCCACATGGTGATGATCGCATTTGGATTGTCCGGTATCGCTGCCGGGAATGCTTGAAGACGGTGAGTGTGCTGCCTTCCTTTCTCCTCCCGTATTTTCAGTATACGTTGTCCGCTATATGGCAAGTCGTGAAAGAGCAGTTGGGATTGACCGAGGGAACGAACCAAGATCCGTTCCTCCCGACAAAGGACGGCATCATCTTTTATGTCCGACGGTTCTGCCGAAACCTATCAAACCTTCATAGCTTTTTTGCGAGGCGGTGGAGGATCATAGGCCCTATCGTGAAAAAAGAAAAGGAACGGGCTTCTTGGTGGATCCGGACGTTGGAGGAACACGGTCTCTATTCGGTCATCAGAGAGATGTGGGAGGACGGATTCCGACACCCTTTTGCAAATTAAATGGGATCCTGATTTTACATACATATCCTAAATTGGAAATGATTGAGGTCCCACAAACCTTTCCGATCGACGGAGAAAAAGCAATTCGGTACGATAAGGGCAGGAGGACCGGAACGGTCCTGATTCCAAGTGAGACCAGGAGGAGATTCGAATGGATGAGTCGATGAGACACGACATTGCCCTGTTTCGGTACGGGCTAATCGCTCCGTTGGTGAATGGGCAGGTGGAACCGAAGACGTATCTGAAAGAGGTGAGCGAGCGAGTGCACCATGTTCCCCACCAGGGCGACAAGCGAATCGCAGCCAAGACGATCCTCGATTGGTGCACCCGATACAAAAAAGAGGGCTTTGACGCCTTAAAGCCGAAGCGCCGTTCGGACCGCGGCCACTCAAGGCGTCTGTCGCCCGATGATGAGGATCATATTTTAGCCCTAAGAAAAGAACATCCCACCATGCCCGTGACGGTGTTCTACGAACACCTAATCGAGCAGGGGGAAATCCCAGAAAACCATACCTCTTACTTTACTATATACCGATTATTGAAAAAACACAACCTTGTCGGGAAAGAAATTTTGCCCATGCCGGAGCGAAAACGCTTTGCGTATGACCAGATCAATGAGCTTTGGCAAGGGGACTTATCCCATGGACCCACGATTCGAGTCAATGGGAAAGCCCAGAAAACGTTTTTGATCGCCTATATCGATGACTGCTCGCGGTTGGTGCCGTACGCGCAGTTTTTCCCTTCGGAGAAGTTTGACGGGCTGCGGATCGTCACGAAGGAAGCGGTGCTTCGTTGCGGGAAGACGAAGCGCATTTACTCGGACAACGGGAAAATTGATCGATCCGAGGTGCTGCAGTATGCGTGCGCCGAGATGGGGATTACGCTCATCCACACCCAGCCGTATGATCCGCAAAGCAAAGGGAAAATCGAACGGTTCTTCCGCACCGTACAGACGCGGTTTTATCCGCTGCTGGAGTTGGATCCCCCGAAGTCGCTCGAAGAGCTGAACGAGCGCTTTTGGAGGTGGCTTGAAGAGGAGTATCATCGAAAACCGCACGCCTCACTGGACGGAAAAACGCCGCATGAGGTGTTTCAATCGCAAGTGCATCTCGTGTCGTTCATCGAAGATGGCGATTGGCTGGATGCGATTTTTCTGAAACGGGAGCACCGCAAGGTCAAAGCCGATGGAACGATCACCTTGAACAAGCAGCTGTATGAAGTGCCGCCCCGGTTCATTGGGCAATCGATTGAACTCCGCTATGATGAACGGGGCGTCTATGTGTACGAAGATGGAAGGAAGGTGGCGGAGGCCGTTCGAGTTCGTTTGGAGGACAACGCCTATGCAAAACGCCATCGGTCCCTGTTTGCGGCGATTCCGGCGAAGGAGGGAGAACACGGTGTATAAATCGTTTTACTCCCTTTCTCGGGAGCCGTTTGCGAAAGAAACAGACCCGTCCGAGGCGTATCAAGGGGCGCCATTTCAGGAAGCGTTGCGGGCGCTGGAGTACGTGAAACGAACCCGGGGGATCGGGCTGTTGATCGGAGAGCCGGGGGCGGGCAAGACGTTCGCCCTTGGGACGCTGAAAGAGTCATTGAATCCATCATTGCATCATGTCGTCTACTTTCCGTTATCCACCGGAGGCGTGATGGATTTTTACCGTGGTCTGGCCTTGGGATTAGGAGAGGAACCGAAGTACCGCAAAGTAGACCTCTTCCGCCAAATCCAGCAGGCGATCGAGCGATTGTATCATGAACGGCGGATCACGCCGGTGTTCATTTTGGACGAGATGCATTTAGCAAAGGATGCATTTTTACAGGACATCGCCATCTTGTTCAACTTTGAGATGGATTCGACCAACCCATTTGTCTTGATTTTGGCCGGGCTGCCCCATTTACAGGGGAAGCTGCGGCTCAATCAGCACCGCCCTCTCGACCAGCGGATCATCATGCGATACCGGATGGGGCCGCTGGAGAAGGAAGAGGTGGCGGGCTGCATCGAGCATCGGATGAAACAGGCCGGGGCGAAGCATCCGATCTTCACTCCATCGGCGTTAGAGGCGATTGCCCTGCAGTCGCGGGGATGGCCTCGGGTGATCAACACGTTGGCCACGACGTGCCTGTTATACGGGTATCAGCTGAAAAAGGACGCCATTGACGAAGAAGTGGTGCGCATGGCCGCAGAGGAAATGGGGTATTAGCACGAAAGGGGCCGAATCGGCCTCTTTTGTGCTTTCTCTTTTCCATCGGTCCATCAGGCGCGCTGGAAATCTTCATCTGAAAGAGCGTGCAAACGTTCCGAAAGAATGTGCAAAATCCGGAACAATCCGCAAACATTTTGCACATTATTTCCGAATCCGCCTGAAATAATTTGAAAAAGGGATTCTGAAATAATGTGCTAATTTACAATGGCGTTTTGGAAGAGTATTAAGAATAAAGAAACAGTTATTTTAAGTGAAGATGCAGTCGATTTACTAAGTGATACTCTTTTAGAGATAAGAAAGATTTATGAGGAAGATTTAGAAAGAAAACCAACTGTAGCTGAATTGGAAGCATTGATTATGGAGGCAATGCAACTTGATTCAAATATAGCCGAACAATTGGAGGAAATGGAAATCACCGATGTAAAATTTAAATTGAAAAAGAGAAAAAAGGCTCCTAACATTGAACCAGGTATTGTATTTGCAATCCCGCTTAAAGGAATTGAAAAATGTGCTTATGGGTTAGTAGTAAAAGGAGAAGGGCTAAAGGATGACATTTATATACAATATTTTGATATCTTCACTAATGAAATATTAGATATAAAAAACTTTAGTAATCAATTTGAAAAACTTTCTGTTCTATATACTATTAACAGTGGAATATATGGAATCGTTAATAAAGAATGGGAAATTATTGGGAAATTATCTAAAGGAAAATTCAATCCTGAAGAATATGAGTTACCTGATTTTGTGTTTTACAATGGCAAGGAATATTTTGTGAGTCGAGGGGATGCGAATACACCAATAGCAGAATTAGAGCCTATTTCTAAAGAGGAAGGGGAAAAAATAAAAAATCCAATTGGTCTGATTGGTAGTAATAATATAGTGGAAATGCTTATTAATTCTTACTACGAGAAACAAAATCAAAAATGTATTTAGCCTTTTTAAGGGGTTGACCCAAAAGCGTCATTCTCCTCAAACGAAATACAACATATCGCGCATGATTCGTTGTTTATTGTCTATATATGGTGATAAGCAAGGGTGTCCCGATCCTTTTGGGACACCCCCTTTTTATTGTACAGTGAAGACAGCGGGCGCATCCAAAAGAATGTGAATGGCGTCGTGACGAACTATATAAGTTGCAATTTTGTTTTACAACTCATATTTCGCACCTTGGTAGGGCGGAACAAAAGGATTTTTTATTCAGTTTTTTAGAATAACTTTCAAACCAACACCAAAAGCGGTGGCATCCTTTTTTTACCATCGCTTGTCGTTCTTTATCCCGTTAGACGTAAATGCTCTCGTCCATCCCTAATCCTTGCAAAATCCTTCGCTGCTCGTACGTGAGCGGTTGACCTAACGCGCGTTGGATTCGCCCATCCGGCAGTTCTAACAGGACGACCCTAACATACCAAAACAATTGAAAAATCGCTTGTCCGGTCGGTCGAGTCAGTTTTCGGCCTCCCGCACCCTTTAATGGGCGTTCCGGGGTGATGAACTGACGCACTCGGCGCTGGAAGACACGGTAAATCGCCAAGGCCAACAGAAACAAATAGCCCAATACCGCGACTCGTTTCGGTTTTTTCACGTAAATCTCATCCGTAAAGAACGGGTCTTTCAAGAAAGAAAAGTTCATTTCCACCGAGATTTGACCTTTATACAACTTCAAGATCTCTTTCGCATCCATCGGCTGACCTTTCCATTCCTTCGGAACGGTCGTGACAAGGACAAATCGGGACGCTTTCCGTCTCGCCTGTTCCCACGCATCTTGGTCGAATTCCACGTTCAAGCGAAGGGCGTACACCGTCTCCATGTCCAGTTCCGCCCCTTTTTTCGGACGTCCGCGCCGTTTTTTCGGGCGCACCATCGCTTCGACCGACGCCTCGACGCGATGGAATCGGAGACGAAGGGACGCCTTTAGAGACGCTAGGGATTGTTCGGCGTCTTCCCGACACGAAAACAGACGGCTTTCCCACTAGGTTTGTTTCTGCCGAAGAAGCTCCGCTTCTTGGTTTCGTTCTTTTTCGAGCGTCTTTCCTTTTCGTTGGTCGAGCGCGCTGGATTCAACGACGATCAACCGAACCGAATGACCTTCGTACGTCGATGTCGTTTCCCACACTCGGTAGGTGGCTCCGTTTTTCTCCGCTAGGGAGAACGGATCGCTCCATGGCGTGTCTTGGGCATCGGCTTCGGTGAGCGCGGTTTTGACGATCCGGAGCGAAGAAGGACCTCTTGTGATCAAAAAGGCATTGGCGGCCTTCGTTTGCGAAAGCGTGTCCTTCGTCATCGCGGCGGAATCCGCCACGTAAATCCATTCGTCCTCGATCTTCGCTTGCTTCAGCTGCTCATGGACACGGGACAACACCTCGGGATTCCACGTCTTATCCGGCAGGTTGCCGTCGTGTACATCGCCATAAAACGGGATGCCATCCTCGTTGCCAATCAGCCCAAATCCGATCTGCTTTTGCCAACGGTGTTGTCGGTTGTAGCCCTGGGCAATATGCAGGGTATCCGGCGAGGCCGATTCATACGTACCGTAAACCGATACATCGGTCGTATCGGAATGGAACACTCGAAGAGGGATTCCCTCTTTCTTGTAAATCTGCACCAAACAAGCCGAAAGAACCGCGTGGATATTGGCGTCGTACAGCCAATCCAGATGGCGCGCGATGGCATCGTCGTTGAACCAAGAAGGGGAAAGCCCTGGTCGGATCAGCTTAGGCAAATCGATGTCATGCGCCCATCGTTCCACATGAACGAGTGCTTGCCGACCGCTCAAGATATCCAAGGTGAGCAGCCAGACCACATCGCTGGCTCGGGTTTGGCATTGCGGATCCACCGGAACCAGACGGTCGATTAACGAAGGGAGACCAAGGTTCCTGAAAATAGTGCTTATTATATTCAAATAAGAACTTTCATAAATGGCACGGATTTGAACGCTCATGATGCAGAAACTCCTTTGCTTTTCTTGTGTTCCAAGGATTCATTCGACAGGAAGATAAAAAAATCCTCCCGATGTTTGTCGAGAGGGTGCGAAATGTAAGTATAAAAATAACAAGTCTCATCCTCTTCCTCTACATCAAAAGTTTTGGAAGCGATGAGACTTGTATTTCTTTCAAACGAATAACATGTTAAAAAACGATATATAGGTATATAACAAA